>NZ_JACVOW010000020.1:0-289568 GCF_018882265.1 Polynucleobacter sp. AP-Feld-500C-C5
GAATATATCCACTACTACAACCATGATCGAATCAAGCAAAAACTAAAGGGATTGAGCCCGGTGCAATACCGAACTCAATCCCTTGTGCTAACCTAACTAAACTGTCCAACTACTGGGGGTCAGTTCATAGGGTGACTTTTCTAATGTACGGCTTAGTTTTAAGTTAGCTTATGCCAAGGTAAATTTGAGTTCACCAAGATTTCCTACTGAACTGACTACCTTATCGCCCTTCTTTAGCCAGACTTGTTTGTCTTTCGGCATCCCTGCAATTACGCCTTCCGGAGTTCCCGTAAAGATAATATCGCCAGGCTCTAGAGTCCAATAGGTACTGATATAAGAGATCATCTTTTGGGTGTTATGAATAAAGTCTGAGGTATTTGAGTTTTGACGTAACTCACCATTGACCCAAGTTTTGACCGTCAAGTTGTTAGGGTCACCCACTAAATCAGCCGTCACAAAATAAGGACCGATTGGTGCGTACTGATCTAAGGTCTTACCTACCATCCACTGACCATTGGGTAGATCTAGCTGCAAGTCACGTGAGGAGAAGTCATTAGAGGTGCAATACCCGCCAATATAATCGAGCGCCGCAGATTCAGGGATGTTACGTCCTTGCTTGCCCACCACAATCAACAGCTCAGTCTCATAGTCAAGCTTGTAAGACACTGATGGCGGAGGAATCTGCAATAAGCTGTTATGCGCAGTCAGAGTGTTATTGTATTTATTAAACAATGGTGGAACGCGTGGGTAACCACGACCAACCTCATCGGCATGGGCACGGAAATTTAAGCCAACACAGATAATCTTGCCTGGATTTTTAAATAGACGTCCAAAAGTAATGTCAGATTCTTTTAAGTAAGGAACACCAGATTTATCTGCGCTAGCCACTACTCTATTAAATCCTGCAGCATTACCTTCTTGCAACAACTGATCTAGCGTAGTTGGAGCGGCAATCTTCATCTTCTTGGCTACAGCGCGGACATCAATTACACCCTTTGGAGTTACAACCCCTAAAGTCTCTGTACCGTCAGAATTCATGATGGAGAGGATCTTGCTGTTCTTCACCATTTCACGAGGACCCTTGTATGGCTCACCACCCCATACTGAAGTTTGATGTGCAGAAGCTTCTTGCATTACACCCATAGTGGAAGCTGCTACTAAACCAGCACCTGCTGCTGATGCGGTTTTCATAAATTGACGGCGTGAACTCATCCATTTCTCCTTTTGTTTTAATAAATTATTTCAATTACTAATTAATCACTACAAAAGGAATATTACTGCAGCAAAATATGCGGTGGTGCAGCAAATAGAATGAAAGCGGACGACTAAGCTAAGCCGAGGAAAGTCGCAATGCGGTAGGTAATGAATGAAGCAATGTAAGCTAGTCCGAACAAGTAGCTCAGCATAATGATTGGAATCTTCCAACCGCCTGTTTCGCGCTTAACCGCAGCAATGGTTGAAAGGCACTGCGGCGCAAACACAAACCATGCCAGCAAAGAAAGAGCCGTCGCTAACGACCAACCACTAGAGATCAATGGAATCAATGCTTCTGCTGCATCAGCACTAGAGCTTGATAAGGCGTAAACCGTTGCAAGTGAACTCACGACTACCTCGCGCGCAGCCATGCCAGGCACTAAGGCAATGCTGATCTGCAAGTTAAAACCAATTGGCGAGAAGACATGCGCTAGGGCCTGTCCGATGACGCCAGCAAAACTATATTGAATTGGAGATCCAGTTGCGCCTTCTGGTGGCTGCGGAAAGCTCGATAAAAGCCATAGACTAATGGTCATGATCAAAATAATGCCGCCCACACGACGCAAGAAAATTTCTGCGCGTTGCCATAGACTGATGGCTAAATTGCCTAAGCGTGGCAAGTGATAACTCGGTAACTCCATCATGAGGGCATTCATTCTGAACTGCTCACTAGTAAATCGTTTCAGCACCCAGGCTACAGCCATGGCCCCCAAGATACCGGCCAAGTACAACAAAAACAGTACTAAGCCTTGCAAATCAATGCCGGCCCATAATTTCTGTTCCGGAATAAATGCAGAGATTAATAAAGCGTACACCGGCAGACGCGCTGAACAAGTCATCATCGGTGCGATCAAGATGGTGACTAAACGATCGCGCGCATTAGAGATACTACGCGTTGCCATGATGCCAGGAATAGCGCAGGCAAAGCTAGATAGAAGGGGAATGAATGAGCGCCCCGATAAACCAACGGAGCCCATCACGCGATCCAAGAGATAGGCCGCTCTGGGCAAATAACCAGACTCTTCTAGTAACAAAATAAAGAAGAACAAAATCAAGATCTGCGGTAGAAAGATCACAACCCCACCTAATCCAGCCAAGATGCCATTAATCAACAAGCTACGTAACCAGGTGTCTGGCAGAACCTCACTCATTTGTGTGCCAAGATATTCAATCGAGGTCTTGATCAATTCCATCGGCATGGTTGCCCAAGTAAAGACGGCTTGGAAAATGCAAAAGAGTAAGACAACCAAAATCATCGGACCAACTATTGGGTGTAGCAATACTGCATCCAAGCGATCACTCAGTTGATCGGGAATAATTTGGTCAAGACCCAAGTTCTGCAATATACGTTGTACCTGCACGTTGTCAGATTCTGTATGGGCAATATGCGAAGCAACATTTTCTAAGGTGGCATCACTAGTACCGGTGCGCAAGGCATTGAGATTGCGCCAATCTAATTCTGATAAGAACTGCTTGATACCATCTGCGCCATCTGACTGTATGCCAACACTCGTAATCACCGGTAGCCCCAGTTCCTGAGAGAGTGCAGCTGTATCAATCTGCAAGCCTTGGCGTTTAGCGATGTCGAGCATATTGAGCACTACAACGCATGGCAATCCCAAGCGCTTCGCAGCTAATACTAGGCGTAGATTGCGACGCAAGTTCATAGCACTCAAAATGCACAAAACTAAGTCAGGACGTTTCTCCCCTTCTGCTCTGCCCAAGAGGACATTACAAGTAACACGCTCATCCAAAGATCTTGGATAAAGACTATAAGCACCTGGCAAATCTAAGATACGAATATTTTTTCCAGACCCAAGTGCTAGTCGACCCTCTTTACGCTCAACAGTTACACCAGAATAATTGGCGACTTTCTGGCGACTGCCAGTGAGTAAATTAAATAATGCGGTCTTTCCACAATTGGGATTACCCAATAAAGCGACGATTGGTTCGTTGGGGAAAAAATGGACGGTAGATTCAGACATGAGGAATTAACTCAACCTCAATCATCCGAGCTTCTGATTGACGCAAGGCAAATGTGGAAATACCAACTCGAACTAGATAAGGCCCTTTTTTCAGCAGACCTTTGCGCAGCAAAGTGACCTGCTCACCGGGAAGAAAACCAATATCTTCCAACTGCCCCTTAATTTGAGGGGCGCCTTTGGGGGCATTCACTTCACTCACCCGATAGAGGTTACCAAGGTCGACCTGATCTAAATTCATTCAATATGCTTTTTAGCTAGCTAAGAAGGGATTATAGCTTTAAATGAGAATGAATATCATTCATTCAAAAGCGAAATTATTCCCTTTAATAATGAGGCATCCTAAGCCTTTAGGATTTGATCCAAAGCAAAAGTAATAGGCTTAATCCAGACTCATTTGAATTGATTGAGAAGAGACGCAAATACCTGAAATCAATTCAGTGCAGTAGGTGTTGTGAAGCCGTATTTACGCAGAATCGATTTTGCCTGCGGGCCCTGCATAAATTGATATAGATCTTGCGCCTCTTGTGGGGCATCTTTGATCAACACCATTCTTTGTTGAATGGGGGGATAGAGTTTGCTATCGACCAATATGAAGTTGGTCTCTTTTGCGACCCCTGATGACTTCACTAATGACAAAGCAGTAAAGCCAATATCTGCAGCACCACTCACTACGTATGTTGTAGCCACGCCAATGTTATCGGCATAGACCAGTTTATTTTTCGCCAGATCCCATAAGCCCTCTGCTTTGAGATATTCCATCGCCGCTTTTCCATAAGGCGCTAACTCAGGTTTTGCGATAGCAATCTTGTTTGCCTTCATGATGACTCTGCTGACCTCCGCCTTGCTGTTAACTAGCTGAATGCCAGCAGAGGTTTTGGCAATCAAGGCAAGCTTGCCAATGGCGTAGACAACTCCTTCATTGATCGTCTTGCCATTTTTATAAAGCTCAAGAGGAAAATACTCATCAGCGGCGATCAAGAGATTGAATGGCGCACCATTCATAATTTGAGCTGTGAAATTACCAGAGGAGCCATATACTATTCTCAACTCTGATTTACCAGTAGCCTTAAACGCACCGGCAATCTCACTAAAGGCATCTTTCATATTGGCAGCAACAGCAACCGTTGCACCCTGAGCAAAAGCAAAGTTTGCAAACAGCAGGAGTGATGCGAATAGCGATAGTAGGCGCAAAGACATATTCAAAGAGATTGTAGCCTTCGATCAAACTCGCTCAAAGCCAGTCTTTTACCTGTCTATTAAGGCTAACTGCCTTATAGCCTGGTGTATTTCCAGAATAGCTGCGAATTTTACGAATCAACTTTGAAGATTCAGGCTGAGACACCATCTCCTTGTGCATGGCAATGAAGAAAATTTCATCTTGCAAAGGCACAAAGCCAAGACCATTTTCAAGTGCAATATTTTTTACTCCGATTCCAACGTCAGCCTTATCAGCCAGAATCGCATTAGCTACTGCAGAGTGCGTGAACTCTTCTTGTAGGTAACCATTAATCTCAAAGGGATCAATTCCCTCATTAATCAATAAGGTGTCGAGCATTAATCTAGTGCCTGAACCTATTTGACGGTTGATGAAGCGAATTTTTTGATTGAGCAAGTCCTCAATTGATCGAATGTGTCGTGGGTTCCCCTTTTTAACGATCAGACCCTGCGTTCGCTTCATTACTGGATATATTTGAATATCGCTTTTGGATAAACGCTGATAAATGGCCTTTGAGCTCTGCTCATTCGATACATGGTAGCCAGCAATATCAGCCTCATTATTGAGAAGCCTTTCTAGAGACTCTCCAGAGCCAGCAATTTTCAGATTAAAGCCTTTTACTTCTCTGACAGCCTGCTGAATAATCGAATCGCTACTCGACAAAAACTTCCAGCGAGCGCTTTCTGATTTTTGTACGCGATTCATTTCTTTCATCAAGGCTTCTTGATAGGCGTTGCCGTACTTCAAGTGCCCAGCCTGCATGTCATCAATAAATTTAAAGAGAAAAGATCCAAACTCCGTTAACTTAGATCCATGTCCTTTAGTACGAACAATCAGAGGCATTCCCAAAGTAGCTTCAACCTCATTCAATTTGCCCCAAGCACCCCGATAGGAGGTGCCCGCCCTTTTGCTGGCTACCACTAAGGAGCTGCCACTCTCAATGTCCTTAAGGAGTTGAGATAGCCAAATGAGATCCACAGAGTTTTTGCCCTGGCTTTGCACGACAAGAGATGGACGAACTTCAATTTGCATATGTAATTTTTTGCATATTCATTAAGTATTAATGTATGAGATGATATCCGCCTAGTCAACTCTTTGGTATGTTTTATGAAAAAACTGATTCCTAATCTCTTCTTTAGCTTACTAATCGCTTTTTCTTTCAATGCCCCACAAGCACTCGCACAAGAAAAGAGCATTGTGGTTTCCTCAACTACCTCAACCGAACAATCTGGTCTATTTGGTTTCATCTTGCCAATCTTCAAGATGAAGACTGGGATAGATGTCAAAGTGGTTGCCGTTGGTACTGGCCAAGCATTAGATATCGGTCGTCGTGGCGATGCAGATGTTGTCTTCGTTCATGACAAACCAGCAGAAGAGCTATTTGTCCAAGAAGGCTATTCCACCAAACGCAATGAGGTGATGTACAACGACTTCGTATTAATTGGACCCAAATCTGATCCTGCAAAAGTTGGCGGTGGCAAAGATATCCAAGCGGCATTCCAAAAAATTGCATCCGCCCAAGCACCCTTTGTTTCTCGTGGTGATAAAAGCGGTACACATGCGGCAGAATTGCGTTACTGGAAAGGTGCCGGCATCGCAGTCTCGCCAAGTCAGACTTGGTACAAAGAAACTGGCTCCGGTATGGGCCCTGCCCTCAATACCGCCTCAGCAATGAATGGCTATATCTTGGCAGACCGCGCAACCTGGTTAAGCTTTAAGAATCGTGGTGACCTCACTATATTGGTTCAAGGCGACCCCAAGCTCTTTAATCAATATGGCGTGATGCTAGTCAATCCAGCCAAGTACCCGTCAGTGAAAAAGGCTGAGGGCCAAGCATTTATAGACTGGCTCATTTCTAAGAATGGTCAAGACGTGATTGCGAGCTATCAAATTGGTGGCGAACAACTCTTTTTTCCTAATGCTAAGAAATAGACTTATTGGGAAAAAATCTTGATGCTTCTATGCGCGCTTTGCCAACCATGTCCATCTAAATACTTCGGTTAAGCATGTATTCATTTATCTACTTTTACAAGTTTCTGTAACACCTCGCGAACATCCTGTGGAATTGGTGTTGGTTTATTAGTCTTCCGATCAACATAAACATGGACAAAATATCCCATCGCTGAGGCAAGGTCATCTTCATTCTTAAAAATGGCGACTTCATATTTGACGCTACTATTTCCTAAATGTGCTACTTTCAATCCAACATGAATCATGTCGGGATAGGCAATTGGTGAAAAATATTGGCATTGGGTCTCAATCACCAAGCCGATAGCGCTGCTTTCAAGTACATCCAAAACATTTTGCTCAATGAGATAACGATTTACTGCTGTATCAAAAAAAGAGTAGTACACCACGTTATTAATGTGCCCATAAACATCATTATCCATCCATCTAGAATGAACCTCTTCAAATGCTACAAAATCAGCGCGAACTGGTGGACTAGCTTTTTTATCGCTCATAAAGCCTCTCTATAAAGCAGTGCGGCATCATTCAAAGTAATTTCACGAGGACTATTTTGTAATAAGCGTGTTTGCAGCATTGCATCCGCAGCCAACTGATCAATATCCTCTGCGGTGATACCAACCTCAATTAATTGTTTTGGCAACCCCAACTCACCAGCAAGACCGCCAAGATAGTTGGCCAGTTGAGTAGCCTGTTCAATGGATGAGCCTTGTAAGCCAGGCTTGATAATTTGACCCAACTCGGCATACATACTGTGCGCAGCTTCTAAATTAAAGCGCATCACAGGCCCCAGCATTAATGCATTTGATAGACCATGCGGCACATGAAATCTTGCGCCAATTGGATAAGCTAATGCGTGTACACCTGCTACAGGGGCATTCGTAAATGCCATTCCCGCGAGACAAGCACCTAATAACATGTTTTCACGTGCATCAATATCGCTACCAGTTCTAACCGCTTTATGAAGATTACCGGCCAATAGACGCAAAGCCTCTTTGGCTAAACAATCAGAAACAGGATTTTTTAAGCGTTTGGTTGTAAAGGCTTCAATAGCATGAACCATGGCATCAATACCAGTTGCAGCTGTGACATGGGCTGGAAGTCCCAGCGTTAACTCGGCATCAAGCAATGCAAGGTCTGGGAGCAATTGAGGGGAAACGACGCCTTTCTTTTCACTCTCGCTAACAGTAACAATAGAAATGGTGGTTACCTCAGAACCAGTGCCTGCTGTTGTAGGAACCAAGATCAGGGGTAAGCGCGGCCCTTTCGCCATGCCTACACCATAGACATCTGCTAACTTTTCTTTACCGGGGGCTAATAGGGCAACTAATTTGGCTACGTCCATTGAGCTTCCACCACCAAAACCAACGATGTAATCCGCTTTGGCATCTTGAGCTGCTTTTACAGCAGCATCAATCACTGATTCGGGCGGATCAGCCTGCACATCAGAAAATATTTGCACTGGCAAACCAATTTCTTTGAACTGAGGTAAGGCTTTCTCAAGCAAGCCAGAGGATAGAACTCCTGGATCAGTAATGATTAGTACAGATTTTCCACCCCGCTCGGCAATTCTCTTGGCAAGATGATGAGTGCCGCCTCTTTCTACCAGGATGGAGCGGGTTGAGTGAAAGTCAAATTGCATATTTGCCTCTTACTAATTTTCTAAATTACTTCTTTTAATTTAAAACGCTTTATTTTTCAGGGCCTGCTCTCGACATCTCTTTCGCCAGATGAACATCTGTATGAAGAAAGATAAGGATGGGTCCCAGGTCTTGAACCTGGGGCCAAAGGATTACTTCTTAGGTGTTACGAAACCAATCGCTGTGTCGTCAACAAACTCAACGATCACATCATCACCAGCTTTAAATTTCTCAAGACCTAACACTGCTGGATCTACTTTCACTTTTTGCTTCTCGCCGCTAGGCATTGTGAAAGTGACGATACGGGTCTTTTGATCGATCGTTGAAATCTTCACAGTTGCATAAATAGTGTCTGTTGTTTCTTCGAATGGCTTAGCAGAACCTTTGCCAGCGATCGTTACAGAACGCACACCAGAAACGCCTGGCTTAGCATCTTTAGCAGCAGCAGTTAATCCAACCGCAACCGCTTGTGCATGCTCAACCAAGAATACGTCACCTTTTTTGACTTTATCCAAGTCATTGATTGCTTTAGATACATTCATCTGTGCCAAGTTACCATTTGCATCTTTCAAGACAACAATACGTTTTTTAACATCTACAGAATCCACGGTTGCGCTAAGCACAATCACTTCAGCAGCTAAGGGCAACATTTTTGCAGGCGTTTGCGCAAAAACAGAAGTTGCACAAGTAATACCAACGGTAGCGAATAAACCAGCAAGTAAAGATTTCTTCAAGATAACTCCTAATTGAAAGGGTTCGATGGAACTAGATTCGGGCTTGATACGCCACTAGTGCATTGTAACCATGGCATATTTAATTAAAGTTTCTTATTTGGTAAATTAAACCTATTTACACATTGCATTTCATACTGTCAAACCATTGAAAACTATAGAAATCTTCCTTTTGCCCTGGGAGCGCGCCTCAGAAGCCGCTTACTCCATCCGCAAGCAGGTGTTTATTGAAGAGCAAGGGGTTCCAGAAGAGCTTGAGCTTGATGAGTACGATCCCTCAGCAATTCATGTTCTGGCTCACCAAGACGGCCAATGTGTTGGCACCGCAAGACTAGTCGATTTGGGTAATGGGCAAGCCCAGATTGGGCGTATGGCTGTCTTGGCAAACTTTCGAGGCCAAAACATCGGCAGGCAAATACTAGAAAAGCTACTGCTGACTGCCAAATCAAAAGACTTCTCTTCTCTGATCTTGCACTCTCAATTAACAGCAATGCCTTTCTATGAAAAACTGGGTTTTGTAGCTACCGATCAAACCTACGATGAGGCGGGCATTCCCCATCGTAATATGATGCTTATATTATCTAAATAAATTAAAAACCAATCGCTAATAATGAGTTTGCCAAGCACTTTTATCTACACTCATCGGGTCTGCTATGCCGATACTGATGCTGCAGGATTTATCTATCATGCGCGCTACCTTGATATCTTCGAACGTAGTCGGGCTGAATGGTTAGCTCAAAAAAATCTCAGCCCCAGCAAGCTGATTACTGAATTCAAAATTTTGATGCCCGTTCGTGAGCTTCAGATGGAATTTCATAAACCAGGTCGCCTCGATGATATGCTGCATATCGATCAAGTCATTGAACGCCGAAGTAGAGCTCAGGTTAGCGTTCGACAAACCGCAAAACGAGCTACTTTAAAGACTGCTATGGAACTGGAATTAATTGCCAGCGTTTTAATTAATATCGCCTGCCTGGATGTTGATACCTTAAAACCCAAAGCTTTTCCTGATTTTCTATTTGCTGCTGAATAAAAGGTATCCCATGTCTGATGGAACATTACTCACCTTCGTTAAAGAACTCAGCCTATTACTTGAGCAAAAACCAAGTGAAGCAGTGATTTTCACTAAAGGCAAAAAGCTCTTAGAGAATCTCATTGCTGTCGACGATTGGCTACCAGTCGAATTTACTAAACCACATCCTCAGTATTACCAACAATATCTTCTCTATGCAGATCCATTGGATCGCTTTTCGGTTGTGAGTTTTGTCTGGGGCCCAGGTCAAAAAACACCCTTACATAACCATACCGTCTGGGGCATGGTCGGTCAATTACGCGGAGAAGAAAAAGGGACTCCATACCATCGTCAAGCAGAGGGTGGCTTTAGAGCTGGCGAAGCTTGTATTTGTCCTCCGGGTTACGTGGATACCGTCTCACCGAATACGCATGACATCCATGTTGTTGAAAACAATCATCTCCATCAAACGTCCATCAGCATTCATGTGTATGGTAGCAATATCGGCAGAATTCAGCGCTCGGTATTTGACCCAGTGACTGGTGCAGAAAAATCGTTTGTCTCTGGTTATGCCAATACCGTTGTTCCTAACCTCTGGAATCCGGGTTAATTCAATAAAGTGAGTTCTTTGAGGTCAATGACTTAAAATAGAAGCTCTTACTGCAAACGCGCTTGCGTGGCAGCTCACCCCATTGACCGGGATAGTCGATTTTTAATTACGTTGAATACGGGTCAATACTTTATTGGTCCCTATGTTATTTGCAGATCTTGGTTTATCAGAACCCATTCTTCGCGCTATTGCAGAAGAAGGCTATACCAGCCCTACCCCTATTCAAGCGAAATCCATCCCCGCAGTTCTGAAGGGTGGAGATCTTTTAGCAGCAGCGCAAACTGGCACTGGCAAAACTGCTGGCTTCACACTGCCTATCTTGCAACGCCTCAGCAGCACTCCCAAAGCGAGTGGCAAAAGACTGTTACGGGTATTAATTTTGACCCCTACTCGCGAATTAGCCGCGCAAGTTCAAGAGTCTGTGCTGACTTACGGCAAGTACACGGGCCTAAAGTCAACTGTCATCTTTGGCGGTGTTGGCGCCAATCCCCAAATTAAAGCGATTGCTGGTGGCCTTGATATTTTAGTTGCTACACCAGGTCGCTTGTTGGATTTGATGTCGCAAAAATGTGTCTCACTCAACGATATTGAAATTCTGGTGTTGGATGAAGCTGATCGCATGCTCGACATGGGCTTCTTACGCGATATCAAAAAGATCTTGGCTGCCTTACCCAAGAAACGTCAGAACCTACTCTTCTCGGCAACCTTCTCAACCGAGATTAAACAATTAGCCGATGGCTTACTCAACTCACCAGAGTTGATTGAAGTCGCCCGTAGCAATAGTGCGAATGAAGCCATTGCGCAGTTAATCCATCCCGTTGATAGAACCAAAAAGCATCCGCTCTTAGCGCATCTTATTAAGAGCAATGACTGGAAACAGGTTCTAGTATTTACACGTACCAAGCATGGCGCCAATAAGCTCGTCACCCAATTAGAAAAAGATGGCATCACCAGCATGGCCATTCATGGGAATAAAAGTCAAACTGCGCGCACCAAAGCGCTAGCTGATTTTAAGGCGGGTAAATTAACAGCATTAGTAGCCACTGATATTGCTGCGCGGGGTATTGATATTGATCAGTTACCGCATGTGGTGAACTATGACTTGCCAAACGTATCCGAAGATTACGTCCATCGTATTGGTCGTACTGGTCGTGCTGGCTCTAATGGGGTTGCCGTTTCTTTAGTTTGCGTTGATGAGCACCAGATGCTGCGGGATATTGAAAAACTCATCAAACAAAAACTTCCTCAAGAAGTGATTGCGGGATTTGAGCCAGATCCAAACGCAGTAGCCCAACCCATACAACTGCGTAGCCAACAACACCAACAATCCAGAAAGCCCCGTGGTGGTGGCTCAGGAAGCGCTCCAGCTCGTCAGGCGCCAGCTAAGCGTAGCAGCCCACCGAAAAGAAGCTTCAATCGCTAACATTCTTACGGATTAAAATGTTTGTATGACACAAACAACCATTGCCGAAACACTTGAACCACGCTTAACCTCCCTCTCTCATGGTGGCGGCTGTGGCTGCAAGATTGCACCAGGGGTACTCGCAGAGATTTTGAAGAATGTTCCTCAGTTGCCCTTCCCCAAGGAATTGCTGATCGGCATTGAAACCTCGGATGATGCTGCGGTTTATCAAATTAATGAGTCGCAAGCTATTGTTGCAACGACTGACTTCTTCATGCCCATCGTGGATGATCCATTTGATTTTGGCAAGATTGTAGCAACCAATGCAATTAGCGATATCTATGCAATGGGTGGCACTCCATTATTTGCACTTGCTTTAGTTGGCATGCCGATCAAAGTCTTATCCAATAAAACTATTGCGCGCATTTTGGAAGGTGGCGCTGAAGCGTGTCGTAGCGCCGGTATTCCGATTGCTGGTGGTCATACGATTGATTCAGTGGAGCCAATTTATGGCTTGGTTGCAATTGGCATTGTTGATCCTCAGCGCGTAAAGAGTAATGCGAGCGCTAAGCCCGGTGATGTATTGATTTTAGGAAAACCCCTTGGCGTCGGTATTTTGTCGGCAGCCTTGAAAAAGGATTTGCTTGGCCCAGACGGCTATCGAGAAATGATTTCGAACACAACCAAACTCAATGCTGCAGGTCCTGATTTAGCAAAGCTTGCTGGGGTACATGCTCTGACCGATGTTACAGGCTTTGGCTTAGCAGGTCATATGCTGGAGTTAGCACGGGGCTCTGGTTGCACCGCTCATATTGACTGGAGCCAAGTGCCACTCCTCTCAAACGTACAACATCTTGCCGATGAGGGAATTATCACAGGCGCATCGGATCGCAATTGGCAAAGCTATGGTGACGAAGTAGGCATCCCAGCAGATTTCACCTTAGCACAGCGTGCCTTGTTAACCGATCCGCAAACTAGCGGTGGCTTACTCGTCTCTTGCAGCCCAGATTGCGTTAAAGCAGTATTAGATATCTTTAACCAACATCAATTCTTAGGCGCTAGAGTGATTGGCCAAATGAGCAAACGCCAAGGTAAGCCCTTAGTTGTTTCTTAGTTGACCGTTTGGCGAGACGCTAAATACTTTACGCCTTGTGGTCCATAGCGCTCTGCATGTTCTTGTTCAAAGGCTAGCTGAAAGACATCGCCTACTTCGTATTTTTTTGTCTCACCTGCGATATCAATCTCGATATATCCATCCAAGATTAATGCTTGCACTGCAAATGGATGGGTGTGATTGGCTAGCTGACCATTGGGAGGTTGTTGCACTTCCACTGGCGTGGGATACCCCGCTTTTTTGAGTTGCTGTAAAAATTGGGCTTGGTTCATGCTTTTACTATAGCGCGGATATACACTGCTGACATCAGTCATTTAAAGCGAGAAAACGAGGGTATATGGCAGTCAAAGTCATCGGATTAATGGAGCTCAGTGATCAAACTGCCTTTGAGCAATACCGCAGTCAGGTAGGTAAAACCGTGGAGCAGTACAAAGGCAGTATTGAGCACCGTGGCGAGATCACCGAAGTGTTTTGGAATGAATTATCCATTCAAGCCTTTAGCGCATTTGTAGAGTTGCATTTCCCCAGCAAGGAAGATGCGCATACCTGGGCTTATAGCCCTGAATACCAATCTCTTGTCGCTATTCGCAATCAAGCAATGCGACTTACCCTCTTTGGTGTGGCGATCTAAAAGAAAAAGCCTAGTGGATTAGACTAGGCTTTTAGATCAATTGGGGGTAAGAATTACTTCTTAGCTTCCATTGCTTCTTTTGTAGCGGTAATTTCTTTACGACGCTCCTTACAAGCACCAGCGATTTCTTGCAAGGCTTTACGAGCGCGAGCTGCAGATGCCTTAATACCTTTTTCAATAAATTTTTCGTTCTCAGCTTTGTATGTTTCGAAAGCAGCTAACAATGTATCGTGTTGTGACATCTTGTCTCCCATTCATCAAATAAATATTCATACCAACAACGAAGTCAGTATATCCCCATAAAAAGCACTAAAAATGGCGATTTTTATCAGGGATAACTCTTAGAAGCAGTCATTCAGCCAAAATGCTTTAATCAGACAAAATATCCTGGAGACATCAAAATGCTCAGAAAAATCCTAGTTTTAGCAACTGCCAGCCTGCTCTCCCTTGTCACCTTGATGGCAAGTGCTCAAAACACCACCTGGCCCGCCCCGAACAAGCCCATCACCTTTATTAACCCCTTCCCCCCAGGCGGCGCTGTAGATGCCTTTGGGCGCCCTTTGGCCAAACAGCTTTCTACCCAGCTCAATGATTCCATCGTGGTAGATAACCGCGGCGGGGCAGGCGGCACCCTGGGTGCTGGCGTTGCAGCAAAAATGGCTCCTGATGGATATACCTGGCTTCTTGGTGCAGTGCATCACTCGATTGCACCCAGCATGTACCCCAACCTGCCTTATGACATTACCAAAGACTTTGAGCCCATTGCCATCATCGGCAGCGTTCCCCATGTGGTCGTCGTCAACCCTAGTAAGTTTCCAAAAAATGATTTGAAATCCATCATTGAAGAAATTCGTAAGCATCCTGGCAAATACAACTATGCATCGACAGGCAACGGCACATCACAACACTTAGCTGGTGAGCTGTTTAAGATGCAAAACAAATTATTCATCACCCACATTCCCTATCGTGGCACTGGTCCAGCATTACAAGATTTAGTTGCCGGTCAAGTCGATATGATGTTTGACACCCTAGCTGGTGCAGCACCGTTTATTAAAAGCGGTCAACTTATTGCTGTCGCGGTTGCAAGTAATCAACGCAACCCTGCTTTTCCAAATGTACCTACCGCACAAGAATTGGGTATCAGCAATTTTGTAGTCTCGAGCTGGTATGCCATGTGGGCAATTAAAGGTACGCCCAAAGAGATTGTCGATAAGATGAGCACAGAAGTACAAAGCGCGCTTGCCTCACCTGAGATTAAAGAACGCTGGGCTGGCATGGGCGCTACCGTACCAAAAATGAGCCGCCCTGAATTAGCCAATTACATCAACCAAGAGATTGTGCGCTGGAGCGAAGTGGTTAAAAAGTCCGGCGCTAAATTAGATTAATCAAAACAGTAGAGACAATATGAGCATTCCAGTAAAACATTATTCCTTTGTACGCAATAAGCTTTTAAACAAAGAAGAAATTGCTTTTATAGATGTCCGTGAAGAAGACCCACATGCACGCGAGCATCCTTTATTCGCTGCCAACTTACCACTCTCTCGTATTGAGATAGATGCTTACGGAAAACTACCAAACACACATATTCCGATTGTGACGCTCGATGATGGCGAGGGCTATGCAGAGTTGGCTGCACAACGCTTACTGTCTTTAGGTTTTAGCGATGTATCTATATTTGAGGGTGGTGTGCAAGCTTGGAAAGCTGCAGGTGGCGAAGTCTTTAAGGATGTAAACGTACCCAGTAAATCTTTTGGTGAGTTAGTGGAATCAAAGCGCCATACCCCATCCCTCTCTGCCCAAGAAGTAAAACAGCTCATCGACAATCAAGCAGATGTCGTCGTAGTAGACGTGCGTCGCTTTGATGAATACAACACCATGAGCATCCCTACTGGCATCAGCGTACCAGGCGCTGAGTTGGTTCTTCGTTTACCAGAGTTAGCACCCAATCCCAAAACCAAGATCATCGTCAACTGCGCCGGCAGAACTCGCAGCATCATCGGCACACAATCACTCATCAATGCGGGCATCCCCAATGAAGTCAATGCACTACGCAATGGTACGATTGGCTGGACTCTAGCGGGACAAGAACTGGACAAGGGTCAAACTCGCAAATTTAAAGATGTGAGCCAAGGCACTACCAGCGAAGCAGCGCAGCGGGCACGCAGGGTGGCTGATAGTGCTGGTGTGAAACGCGCCACTATAGCTGATGTAGATCAGTGGAAATCTCAGAGTGAGCGGACAACTTATTTCTTTGATACTCGCACCCCAGAAGAATATGAATCCGGCCACCTTCCAGGATTTCGTTCGGTACCTGGTGGGCAACTTGTTCAAGAAACAGAAATGGTTGCTCCAGTGCGCGGCGCACGCATTGTCTTAGTGGATCCTAGCGGTGCCAGCGTTCGAGCCAATATGCCTGCCTCTTGGTTAGCACAAATGGCTTGGGAGGTTTATGTTCTCGATGATGTCGGCACTGCTGCCCTCACTGAGAAAGGTCCATGGCAGCCACCTTTACCAAACCTTCCTCAAGTGAAGATGGTTGATGCAATCACTTTAGCGAACTGGCTAAAAGCAGATAGCACTACGATTGCGGTAGATTTCAGTACACACGCTAATTATGTCAAGGGTCACATCCCTGGTAGCTGGTATGCCCTGCGCTCTCAATTGGCGGATGCGATGCAAAAAATTCCCAAAGCCAATCGTTATGTTCTTACCAGCGCACCTGCAGAATTAAGTCTATTTATTGCTCAAGAATTTTGGGTGCCAACTAACGCAGAAGTATTCGTTTTAGAAGGTGGCAAAGCCGCATGGATTAGCGCTGGCTTAGAGCTAGAGAAAGGTCCTAGCCATCTAGCTTCCCCACCACTAGATCGCTACAAACGTCCGTATGAAGGAACGAGCGTAGATCCTGCAGCAATGCAGGCCTACCTCGATTGGGAGTTTGGTTTAGTGGAACAACTGGGCAAAGATGGAACCCATCACTTCTGGGTTCTTTAGCAATGAATCAAACTACCTTGATCACCAAATCGGGTAGTCGATCAATCGTGCAGCGGATCACATCCCCTTTGACTACTGGACCTACATTTTCTGGGGTTCCTGAATAAATAATATCCCCAGGAAAGATCTCATTCGCTTCAGATAACTTGGCGATCTGCTCTGCTACTGACCAAATCATTTGATTGAGGTCTGCACTTTGCTTGGTTACGCCGTTCACCGATAAGGTAATTTTTCCACTCTGAAAATGCCCCACTTGCGCCACAGGAAAGATCGGGCCAATAGGAGCGGAGTAATCAAAAGACTTACCAATTTCCCAAGGCTTTTTTTGATCCCCCATAAAACGCTGTAGATCCCTTCGAGTCATATCCAGACCCAAGGCATATCCATATACATGCTCTAGCGCTTTTTCTACTGGAATATTCTTGCCACCCTTGCTGATTGCAGCGACTAACTCAACTTCATAGTGATAGTTTTTAGTCAAGCTTGGGTAGGGATGATCGACGATTTTATTGGGAGCCACAAATTGAATGGCATCGGTTGGTTTTTGAAAAAAGAATGGCGGCTCTCGAGTGGGGTCAGAACCCATTTCTCTAGCATGAGCGGCATAATTTCGACCAATACAATAAATACGTCTGACAGGAAACTCTTCTGCACTGCCAGCGATGGGAACATAAGTTTGCCCAACGATAAATGGAGTTTTGATAGAAGCCGCCTGGGTCTGACCTGAGACTGCCGCCGTTGTGAAGGCAGCAGCACCAAGGCTTATTTTGAGGGCACTACGACGACTCATATTTTTATTGATACTCATGTTGTCTCCACTATCAAATAGATTGCACAATCTTAATACTAATTTAAAGAGTGAATGAAGTCATAAATCAGGGTAAGCTAGCGCCATGAAATTTGCTAAAAAAGTACTCCATGCCCAGCTGCTCATTGTGATATTGGCTTTACTTAGTGGGTGCGACAGAGAAACCTATACGACTTGGACTTGTCATTCCGCCAGCGAAACCAAAATCCCCATGGTGCTTCGCAAAGCACAAATGGCGTTTAAAGGGGGTAAGCTCGATTACTGCGGTAGTCTAGGTAATCTCAGCTATTTTGCTCAACAATGTCCCGCTCAAATTGAGCAATCAGGAACATTATTTACACCCTCCACTGGCCTACTTATTATGAATGGGCAAGAGTATCAATGCTCAGCTCTCTAGGTAGCATTTCAGATGAATAAACTGAGTCCCAAGAAACTGCTACTCACTAAGTGGACTGCAGTAAAGCCGATTGCCAAACAAAAGCATTTTCTAGTGAGCAAGGTCATTCTTCCCGAACCCCCTAATGAAAAAATAGAGTTCGTCGAGATTGAGGCCGTCTATAGCAAGAAGACGACACAGATTGCTTGGCGTGACCTCACTAATAGTGAGCTATGGGTACAAGGCTGGAAATAAAAAAACCGCCTCAACAATTGAGGCGGCTCTTTGGCTAATACACGGAGAATTAGTCAGACTTTTTCTTCGATGATGGTGTTTTCTTAACCAATTCATCAATATTTTTTTCTGCAGCATCCGCAACTTCATTCACAATACGGCGCCCTTCTTTAAACATATTCTGACCAGTAGTAGACATTTCGTGAACCACTTTAGATAACTTGTCAGCATGTGCTGGCATTTTATTTTCAGCATCTTCAAGCCAAGTTACCAGAGATGCACGTACTTTTTCAAGATGCTTCTCTGTTTCATCAGCGGCACCCTCACTCAAGTCTTTCAAGACAGCTTTCACTTTCTTTTGATAAGCGTTCGCCCGTTTAGCAGCCTCTTTTGTTGCTTCATCTTGCAAATCCTTCAACTTCGCCAAATCATTTTTAGCGGCAGATTTTGCACTATCTAAAGCATTCTTCATGCCCCACTCAATCTCAGCTAAGTGATGTTCACTCAATTTTTTTGCAGCCTCTAGCAAAGTATGTGAATAATCAAATAATTCTTTGGCTTTTTCACGTTGCCATTTTTGCAGTTCTTGTGCATCCATTTTTTAACTCCTATCAATATGGGGTTTATCAAATCTCTCATATCCACTCTATACCGAAATTGGCAGACTGCCAATTCCTTCTAATTTATGGCATTAAAATGACAATACCATGGAAAAACACAGTATTTATGAGGCCATTGGGGGCATCGATAAGGTAGATGAATTGGTCGATCGTTTCTATGATCTCATGGCACTAGAACCCCAGTTTGCCGAACTTCAGGCTATCCACCCCCCAGACTCAACCAGCTCTCGAGAAAAGCTTAAGTTCTTCCTCACAGGCTGGATGGGCGGACCTGACATTTATTCACCCAAATATGGGCACCCTATGCTGCGTGCTCGTCATCTGCATTTTAAGATTGGCATCCTAGAGCGCAACCAATGGCTAGCATGTATGTATCGTGCGCTTGAAGAGTGTGGCATTGACGGCAATATTGCTAAACAACTAGAAGAATCCCTCTTCAATACTGCCGATTGGATGAGAAATCAGCCCAACTAAATTTTGTAGTTTTATCCTGATGATTATTAGGGGTTTAGTTTAAGCAAGCACTTTTTTTTGACTTCGATACACTTTAGCTTGAATTCAATTTAGAGAAATAAGCAATGATCGAAAGTGCCCTGCAATTATTAAGTGATCCCAATGCTTGGATCGCTTTTTTAACGCTCTCTGCTCTGGAAATTGTTCTGGGGATAGACAACATTATTTTTATTAGCGTCATTGCCAATAGACTGCCGATAGAAATTCGGGAAAAAGTACGGCGCTTTGGCCTGTTCTTTGCTTTAGCCACCCGCATCTTATTATTACTCAGCCTGACGTGGGTAATGAGTCTTACCACCCCACTCTTCGCATTGTTAGATCATTCTATTAGCGGTCGTGATCTCATCCTATTGCTGGGTGGATTCTTTTTAATCTGGAAAGCATCTAAAGAAATCTACGTTGAAGTAGAAGTGGGCGAACACGATGCACAAATTGAAAATGTCGATAGCGATACGGTCAAAAAGTCGATTCCCGCTCTATTTCTTAGCTCTGTATTACAAATCGGCTTACTCGATATTATCTTCTCGCTCGACAGTGTGATTACGGCAGTAGGTATGGTCGATGAAATCAGTGTCATGATTGCTGCCGTGATTGCTTCGATTCTCATTATGCTGATTGCTGCCAAGCCGATTGGCGACTTTGTACAACGTCACCCTTCTATCAAGGTCTTAGCCCTCTCCTTCTTAACAGTAGTTGGCGTGGTACTGATTGCTGAAGGAATGGGTATGCATATTCCTAAGGGCTATGTATATGTTGCGATGGGATTTTCACTCACCGTAGAGTTACTGAATATTCGCTCGCGTGAGAAGAAAAAACTCAAGAAAAGTCATTAGTACTGGGGCTACCTAAAGAGCTTGAGCACAAGCATGGCCACTTGCCCAGGCCCACTGGAAATTGTGACCCCCTAAGTGCCCGGTGACATCAACACATTCGCCAATGAAATATAAACCTGGATGTTGGCGCGACATCATGGTTTGCCCATCTAAGTCTTTTGTATCTACACCGCCCAACATGACTTCAGCCTTTTTCCAACCCAAAGTTCCGGCCGGCTTCACAGCCCAATTGGTGATGAGCTCTTTGAGGGCCTGACGATCTTTCTTGGATACCTCGGCCCACTTACGACCCAGCAGATTTCTTTGTTCTGCAAAAGCTTTGGCAAGCCTTTGGGGCAAAACTGAAGCCAATATGGTTTCTGTCAGCTTAAGACGATTGTCTTCATTGTTAAATAAGGTATCGCAGTTAAAGCCACCTGGTCGCTCAATAGCACCTAACCAATCAATATGGATAGGCTCACCCTCAAGCCAATAACTACTGGCTTGCAGTACCGCAGGTCCAGATAAACCTTTGTGGGTCAGCAATACATCTTCATTAAAGCGACATGTACCATAACGATAGCCTTTAGAGCCAGATGCGATCCGGACTGGAACACTCAGCCCAGCAAGCTCATTCAGATTACCAAAGGTCTCTGCAGTAAATGAGAGTGGCACTAATGCCGGCCTAGGATCAACCACCTCAAGACCAAACTGTTTTGCAATATCAAGAGAGTAAGCAGTTGCGCCAATTGCGGGAACAGGCAAGCCGCCCGTAGCCATGACTACAGAATGGGTTTTCTCTACACCCTCGCTGGTATGAATGAGCCAATGCTCACTCTCTTTTGTAACAGCTTCTACTACTACGGGATTACGGATTACGACTTTTCCTGTGGCACATTCAGTGAATAACATCTCGATAATCTGCTTGGCAGAGTCATCACAAAATAATTGCCCTTGATGTTTCTCATGGTAGTGAATGCCGTGAGCAGTCACAAGTTTGATGAATTCTTTTGAGGGATATTTTGCTAAGGCACTCTTCACAAAATGAGGATTGAGCGAGAGAAAATTAGCAGGGCTGCTATGGACATTAGTAAAGTTGCAACGCCCTCCACCGCTAATACGGATCTTTTCACCTAAAACTGGCGCATGATCTAAAACGAGTACTTTTTTGCCAAGCTGACCAGCTACACCAGCACAAAACAGACCAGCTGCACCGCCACCGATAACGATGGCATCCCAAGCCTTCGTCATGATTTATTCAAAGCGATCAATGATCTCAGAAGAGATATTGAGTTTTTTCATGTGTAGCTTGGTATAGGCCTGACGAAAATTCTTGGTCATTGAAATCATGACAGAGGCAGTCCATGCAAAAGAAAACATCCCCGAGAAGGCAATGATGACTGCCAGCATTTTCCAGCCATCTGGCAGAATATCTTCCATGAAACCCATCGCGGTATAGGTGCTGCCACTAAACAAAATGCTTTGCCCTAAAGTAGGCACTAATTTCAATACAAACAGTGCGATACCCCAAATGAAAATTTCTGTAATGTGGGTGAGGAATAAACAAAATACACTGATGTAAAAGCAGACAGCAACCGTAGAATATTTTTTCTCAGCTAAATACAGAAAAGTTTTGACTTCATAGCGCTTAGCAATCTGCAGTAACAAAACACCATGAAATACCATCACCACCAATAACATGACTCCACCTAAGAGGTAGCCGGGTAGGTCTAAATTGCTAGCAATGCTAGTTTGTGCAGGGTTCATAAATGGATTCGATTGTCTTTAGGCTATTTTACTTTGGCCGACAATGCCTTTAGGCCAATTGATACCAGTCTTGAATGATCTTCCAAGCTTCTTGGGCAGTCTCGACAAAATGGATCGCTTTCATATCCTCTTGATCAATCACCCCAAACTGCACCATTCCCTTAAAGTTCACCATCTCATTCCAAAAAGCTTTGCCGACTAATATGACTGGGATGCTAACTACCTTTTTAGTTTGCATCAAAGTTAACACCTCAAATAGCTCATCAAAAGACCCAAAGCCACCAGGATAAGCAACGATGGCCCTAGCTCGCAACATGAAGTGCATCTTACGTAAAGCAAAGTAATGAAAGCGGAAACTTAAGCCTGGACTAATATAAGGATTCGGGTGCTGCTCTCTTGGCAAACTAATATTAAAACCAATCGTTTGATCGCCCGTTTCAAATGCACCACGATTAGCTGCTTCCATAATTCCCGGGCCACCGCCAGTACAAATATGTAGCTTGTTAGAACTCTGTTGTTGAGTCGCGTTGTAATGCGCTACTAAAGCCCCGAAGTCTCTAGCAGACTCGTAATACTGACTATGAAGTAATGCTTTCTTGGCAGACTCCAACTCTGTAGATGTCTTAGCATCCTTGATGAATACTTCTGCATGCTCTCGACTGACAAAACGGGTAGAACCAAATACTGTAATCGTATGGTCTATGCCATGTTCTTTTAGCAGTATCTCAGGCTTGAGTAATTCCAATTCAAAACGAATACCGATCGTTTCCCTACGAGACAAAAATGCTTCATCGTCAAAAGCAAACTTATAAGAATCAACGGAATCTTCTTCAGACGTCTGACTCTTGTGAAGATTTAAAAACTCAGTAATGGTTTGAGCATTATTAATGGGAAGCTTTGGACTCATATTGCTACCTTAAAACATCTATGTGAAATCATCTTATCCTTTGTGCTGCCCCACTCAATATTCTCAGTATTAATACCTAGTTTAACCAGGAGAATCAGCCACTAGGGCTTGCGAGGATTTACTGAGGCTCTAAGTAGAGTTAATATTGACAGAATTTAAACCAAACCGAGGGAAAATCCATGAGCAACCGTTCAATCATCATTATGGTACTTGTATTAGTTGGTGCCACAGCCTACTTACTCCTCAAGGGCGATGGCAATATTGATATGGGCGGTGAAAAGCATGGTGCTGAAGCAGTTCATATTGAAGATGCTAAAAAAGATGCTCCTGCAGCAGCTCCGGCTGCACCAGCGGCACCAGCAGCGGCCCCTGCAGCTGACGCGAAGAAGTAATTCTTCAATAGCAAATGAAACCGCGGTTCGCCGCGGTTTTTTTATACTTACTGAATGAACAAAGTTCTTTTCTTCCTCGCAATACTGTGGATTTCACAATCTAGCCATAGCCAACCCTCTGGCCAGTCCTATCGCCCCATGAAAACTATTGATCCCTCCATGATTTCCTCGTTTGCGCCTACAGGCACTCTACGTGTTGGCATTAACTTAGGTAACCCCATTTTGGCCAATGAAAATCCTGTGAGCCACCAAGCCCAGGGAGTGACGGTTGATATCGCCCAAGAAATCGGGAAGCGTATTGGTCTACCAGTCAAACTCATTCCATTCAAAACAGCAGGCAATACAGTGGATGCCGTGAAGACTGGGGAGATTGATTTAGTGTTCGTAGCAATTGATCCCGTCAGAGGCGCTGATATTAGCTATACGCCAGCCTATATCCAGATAGAAGGTGCTTACATGGTCAAAGCTAATTCATCCATTAAGACAAATGAACAAGTTGACGTAGCTGGTAATGAAATCGTAGTTGGCAAAGGGAGCGCCTATGACCTCTACCTCACACGAGAAATCAAACATGCCACTCTTCTCCGAGCTACAAGCTCACAAGCAGTCGTGGATGACTTTATGTCAGGCAAAGGTAATGTGGCAGCAGGCGTAAAACAGCAGCTAGAGAGTGATGCCAAGCGCTATGAGGGATTGCGGATGTTGCCAGGTCGCTTTATGGCAATCAATCAAGCCATTGGTATTCCGAAGGCAAGACCTCAATACGAACTGACCACTGCATATTTAAGCGATGTGATTACTCAGCTCAAACAATCCGGCTTTGTGGCACAAGCATTGCAACGTCATCAGATTGAAGGCGCTAAGGTAGCGGACTAAGCTTACCCAATAAAGTAGCTCAATCAGCTAAATTCCAATGCATTCAGAGCGATACTATTGGTATGACCTTAGCACCTAGCAAGCTCGATATCCTCCAAGCGCTGAGCCCACTCGGCCCACTCATGCGCCTCAAGCGTGAACCTGCTGAGCACAAGGGTCATGCTGGTAAAGCCGTCTTGATCGGTGGTGCACCTGGAATGGCAGGCGCCCTTCTCCTTGCCGGAAATGCTTGCCTTCATCTTGGTGCTGGCTGGACCATATTAGAAATGCTTGATCCTGCGTCTGCGCGCGCTGATAGCAATCAACCTGAACTCATGATTCGCCTGGCCAACAATGAACCTAGCGAGGCATTAAATCAAAACCAACCTGATGTCATTGCAATCGGACCTGGGCTTGGTAATTCTGCATTAGCGATTAAATGGCTCAAGGCTTGCCTGGCTTATCCCAAGGTTCCGTTGATTCTTGATGCAGATGCACTTAATCTGATTGCGGATTCAACTGAGTTACTCAGTGCACTTCAACTTCGCAATCAACAATTTCCAGGTCAAAGTATTCTGACTCCTCATCCAGGTGAAGCGGCCCAGTTATTAAAATCTTCATCCGCAGAAATTCAAGTAGATCGCTTCAGCTCGCTTCATCAATTAGTTCAGTTAACTCAGTCTATGGTTGTTCTCAAAGGTCAACACACCTTAATTGCGGGACCCCAACACTCTGCAGTTCAATGTGAAGCCGGTAATCCCGGTATGGGCACCGGTGGCATGGGTGATGTATTGACCGGCAGCATTACAGCAATCGCTGCTCAAGGGGTGCATCACCATCTGAATCTTTGGGACTCTAGCTGTATCGCTGTTCAGCTCCATGCTTGCGCTGCCGATAGCCTAGTACAAAAAGGGGTTGGCCCAATAGGGTTGACGCCTTCTGAAGTGATTGCAGAGATGAGAAGTCTCCTGAATAAACTGTTATAAAACCGTATGCAATCCACTAGCGCAGAACATCACCACCGACGTTACCTCTATGGCATTTTGATGGCCGGAGTGGGCTCCATGCTCTTTTCCGGTAAAGCTGTATTGGTAAAGCTGGCTTTTGGTTATGGGGCCAATGCAGAAACTTTATTAGCATTACGTATGCTAATGGCACTCCCAATGTTTTGGAGCGTCTACTGGTGGGAGTCTCGCAGAAAACCAATGAGCCCGATTACTTGGCAAGACCGTGGCAAATTATTTTTCCTCGGTTTCTTAGGATATTTTTTATCTAGCTATATTGATTTCTTGGGACTGCAATATATCTCCGTTGGATTAGAGCGCATTGTTCTCTACCTGACACCAACGATTGTTTTACTCATTTCCTACTTTGCCTTAAACAAGCACATTTCAAGAATGCAGTGGTACGCTCTTTTGGTGGGATACCTTGGGGTATTTGTCGTGTTTATTCAAGATGCGAGCTCGACGGGCATCCACGCATGGCTCGGAATGATATTAGTCTTTGGCAGCGCGTGTAGTTATGCCATCTATATGATCGGCTCCGGCGAAATGGTCAAGCGCATTGGTAGTGTGCGCCTAGTAGTCTACGCAAGCACGGCGTCTGCAGTATTTAGCGTGATTCAATCCTCACTGTATAACCCTAGCGCTGTGTTTGAACAGGCTGCACAGATTTACTGGCTCAGCCTTCTCAATGCAGGATTATGTACAGTAATTCCCATGTTCCTCGTGATGATTGCGATCAATCGCATAGGCTCACCACTCGTTGCACAGGCCGGCATCCTCGGTCCTGTCTCCACTATTTTCTTGGGTTACTTTATTTTGTCTGAGCCAATTACCTTGATGCAGATTGGCGGAATGGTGCTAGTGATTGCTGCTATGTGGTTATTAGTACGTAACGATGCCCCAAGAAAAAAGTCATCTGACTCTAAAACATCTGATGACTTTAATGAAGTGGAACCCCTCAACTAAGAGCTTAGAAACTACTAAGCTGCTGGTTCTGTAGCTTTAGCTCTTTTCTTAGACTTCTTCTTGGTTTTTTTCTCGGCTTTCTTTTCTTTTTTAGCCTTCTTTGCGCCTGCTTTATCGGTTGGCGCCACATCTGGAGCAGCAGTAGGCGCTGAAGCAGGAGCAGCTGTCGTGGAAGAATCGGCAGCCATCGCGGAGATGGAAGATAACCCAATCGCTGCTGAAACAAGGGTGGCCAAACTAAAGCGAGCGATACGAGAAATCATACGACCCTCCAAAAAGGTTATGAATCATTTAAAAAGGCCATCATCAGACGGCCTTTTTGTTTTACTAAATCGCCTTATGCAGGCTGGGCTTCTGCCTCAGTAATTTTTTCTAGGGCGGCAGCTAAGTGACCAACAGTACGGTCAACATGAGCCAGCTTTTCTAAACCAAATAAACCTAGACGGAATGTACGGAAATCTGATCTTTCATCACACTGAAGTGGCACACCTGCAGCAGTTTGCATGCCTAGCGCAATAAATTTTTTGCCAGACTGAATATCCGGATCCTTGGTGTAGCTCACAACTACGCAAGGGGCTTGGAAGGCTTTCGCAGAAACTGAGTGATAGCCTTTGGATACGAGTAATTCACGAACTTTGGTGCCCAGATCAACTTGTTTTGCTTTTAAAGCAGCAAAGCCAAGTGATTGCGTTTCTTTCATGACACCGCGCAAGATCTTGAGTGCATCTGTAGGCATGGTGGTGTGATACACATGGCCGCCCTTTTCATAGGCCTCCATGATTTGTAACCACTTTTTCAAGTCCATTGAAAAACTACTGCTTTGAGTAGTATCAATACGCTCACGGGCTCTTTCGCCTAATGCGATTAAGGCGCAGCATGGTGAGCTGCTCCAACCTTTTTGTGGCGCTGTAATCAAGACGTCCACATTACAAGCTTTCATATCAACCCACATTGCACCAGAGGCAATGCAATCTAATACAAACAAACCATTTACAGAGCGGACTGCCTCACCAACTGCTTTGAGGTAATCATCTGGCAAGATGATGCCGGCAGAAGTTTCAACGTGAGGAGCAAAAACCACGGCTGGCTTTTCTTTCTTAATAAAAGCTACTACTTCCTCAATCGGTGCAGGGGCAAATACACCCTGTGTAGAATCTTCTAATTGACGACCTTTGATAACAGATACATTGTCAGCAATATGGTCCAAGTCAAAAATTTGGGTCCAACGATAGCTAAACCAGCCATTGCGCAACACTAGACACTTCTGTTTATTGGCAAATTGACGAGCAACTGCTTCCATGCCGAAAGTACCGCTACCAGGAACGATCACTGCAGAGCTGGCGTTATAAGCATCCTTAAGGACACTAGAAATATCGACCATCACACGTTTAAATTCTTCAGACATGTGATTTAAAGAGCGATCGGTGTAAACAACCGAAAACTCTAACAATCCATCTGGATCAACATTGGGAAGTAAGCCTGGCATAGTAATTTCCTAGGGATTTCTGTGATTAGCCCTAAATGATACCGATTTAAGCATTTATTGCACTGCAATCTTGTTTTCTTTGATCAATTTGGCCCATTTTGACTGGTCTAGACGTAAAAACGCAGCAAATTCCTCGGCACTACCACTGGCAGGGTCACTTCCCCGCTCCAACATAGCCTTCCGAATTCTCTCCTGAGCCAAAATAAACATCATGGTCTGGTTGATCTTTTGCGCGACTGATTTTGGAGTATTGGCTGGAGCAAGCAGTAAATCAATATGCCCCACCAACAAATTCGTTAATGCCTGTTTAGATGGAGCATTAATGATTAAAGTTGATACCATACAATAAAAATCATCGGAGACAAGCATGAAAATTCAGCAGTGTTTTTGTGGCGTCATTGCCTTTCTAGTGTTGCACTGTTCAATAGGTATGGCACAAGAATACCCAAATAAACCAATCAAGGTTGTGATTCCTTATGCTCCAGGCGGCCCGTCTGATATTTTCGGTAGGCTGCTCTTCCAAAAAATTACTGAAAATGCTGGTTACACATTCTTTATCGAAAATAAGCCTGGAGCAAGTGCCAACATTGGTATTCAATATGTTGCCAAGTCTAATCCTGATGGCTACACACTTCTTCTTAGTAGTAGTGCATTTGTGATTAATCCTTCTCTTATTGCAAATTCTGGATATGATGCAAGTCGTGACTTTGCGGCAATTTCATTGCCAGCAAGCTCACCTAATATCATCGTTGTTAATCCCACATTCCCCGCCAAAAATTTCAAGGAATTTTTGGCCTTAATCAAACAAAACCCAGGCAAGTATGACTATTCATCGCCTGGAGCTGGCACAAGTCCACAACTGACAGCCGAGTTGCTAAAGCTAAAGGCCAATTTGGACATTAAACACATTGCTTATAACGGTGGTGGGCCAGCGCTTCAAGCAGTCTTAAGCAATGATGTGCCCATTGGTTTTGCAGTGTTACCGCCAACTGTCCAGCAAATTTCAGGAGGCAAGGTGCTTGGCTTAGCAGTAACTAGTTCAGCAAGATATCCTTCCCTACCAGATATCCCTACAGTTGCAGAATCTGGACTACCGGAATTTGAAGGGGAAACCATTCAGTTTTTGATGGCGCCTGCAGGAACCCCAAAATCGATCATTCAAAAACTTCATCAGGAAATTACCAAGGTCCTTGGTAATCAAGAGATGCGCAATAAACTATCCGGCATGGGCTTTATTGTCAGCCTCAGAACTCCAGAGCAATCCGAACAAAAGATTAAGCTCGAAGTTGAAAAATGGGCTCAGGTCATTAAGGCAAATAAAATTCAAGCAGACTAATGAAAGCATGATTAATTGGCTGTAATTCCTGCAGCCTTCACTACTAACTCATTCTTTTTTAACTCACTAGCCATAAAGTTTTTAAATTGCTCGGGGGTGCCCCCTATGATCACCGTACCCTCAGCGGAGAATATTTCGACAACTTCTTTATTGGCTAATCCGACATTCACCGCTTGATTTAATTGCTGAATAATTTTTTGCCCAGTACCAGCAGGGGCGAGGATTCCATACCAAGTACCAGCATCTACTCCACTTACCCCAGCCTGCACGAGGGTTGGAACTTCTGGCAATAGCGCAGATCTATTTTTAGAGCTTACCGCTAGTGCTCTTAGCTTGCCAGACTTAATAAATGGTGCAGATGTGCTCACCGTATCAAACAAGACATCAATCTCCCCGCCAAGCAAGGCAGTTAATGCAGGATTAGTTCCCTTAAATGGGATATGGGTCATATCTATTTTCGTCGCCATCTTAAAGGACTCGCCGGCAAGATGCGCTGCGCTGCCATTCCCAAAGGATCCATAATTCATTCTGCCCTTGGCATCCGATCCGGCCCTCAATAAATCAGCAACAGAATATATTTTTGAATCTGCATTAACTACCAACACTAAGGGTTGAGCAGATATCAGTATCACTGGCTCAAAACCTTTTACTGGGTCATACGGCAAATTAGGGTAAGTAAATGGGCTAACCGTTAAGGGCCCAGCTGCACTAAACAATAAGGTGTAGCCATCTGGCGAAGCTTTGGAGACAAAGTCCTGACCGATCGTGCCACCAGCACCCGCTTTATTCTCAACAAGAACAGGTTGATTCAGGCTTGAGGAAAGTATCTTGGCAATCAGCCTCGCCGTAATATCAGTGCCACCGCCAGGCGCGTACGGAACCACTAGCTTAATTGGTCTATTGGGGTAGGGTTGAGCCCATGTTGAGCTAATCCCAAGAACCATTAAGGTCAGTAGAAAAACAGAATGCAGGAATTTTTTCTTCATCACAGTTCTCGCCTTCTTTGTGGAGTTAGAAATACATACTAGTCAGAGCCTAACTTCAATGTACTTGGCTGACGTTTCTCAACTGCATTTTTTAATAAGGCTGCCATACGATAAATGCCGTGTGCAAATTTTCCATAGGGCATGGTTAAAAATAAGCCCATCACAAATCCCAAATGAATGATCAGCAAATAAGACATCAAGGCACTTTCTCGAAGTACCAGTAAGAATAGGCCAGATAAGCTAATCAAAAACAGTAGCAAAATAAAAGCTCTGTCCATCGGCTTTTGGCGTGCATCACCATGAAGGGGATTGCGACGTAGATTTAAAAAGAGTAGTCCAATTGGGCCAATCAAAAGACCCAGTCCGCCAACCGTACCAAGAATCACTGGCAGACTATTAAACGCATAAGGAGCGTCTAGTTTCAGAACATAGTGGTATAGCGTTGCAACACTAGTAGATGCAAAACAGAGCATGAAGCCATAAAAGGTAAAGTGGTGAAAACGCTTTCGCCAAAGCGTGAAACCATCATCCTCATTATTACAACCCTCCCCGTGTCCGCCATCCAGGTATTTCATTGTCAAGGCGTCATGAGCTGATTCACCAATAGCAGCAATTGAAGCACCAGTCTTAGAAATATTGCGCCAGAAGTTATAAAAACCAATCCCTAGCGCAAGTATAGAAAAGGAAAATACGGCACCAAAGATTAAAACCAATACATTGTGAGGAAAGACGGCATAAAAGTTTCCATCTAAGGTTACGTTTGAATTTTCTCTGAGCGCTGTTGATAGCCACAAAAAGAAAGCCAAAGCCAAGGAACAGGCAAGCGCAACAATGACACCATTATTTTTATAAAGCCTACCGAATGATTTGGGCCAAGCATATTCAACATAGGTTTCTTGGCGAACAGCTGCCATAGCCTGCGGGACATTTACGGCAAATTCATTCGGAGGAGCATATTGGCATGAATGCAGGCAAGCACCACAGTTATGACAAAGATTTGCCAAATAATTAATATCTGCCTTATTAAATTGCAAACGCCTTGTCATAGCGGGAAACACTGCACAGAAACCCTCGCAATACCTACAAGCATTACAGATTGTCATGATGCGATCAACTTCACCCTCCTGATCGCTCATGCCAGTTAGCCTGGCCTCCTGAATTAAGTCATTTAACTGTTGCATCTTGATTCATTCCCTGCTGCAGAGGCGGCATTTCTACCAGCTATTCGACCAAAAGCAGTCCCTATGGCCATCCCAATACCAGCCGTGTAACCTTTGCCTAAAATATTTCCTGCCATCATTTCTCCAGCTACAAATAAATTGTTGCTGCGAGTGCCATTCAAAAATATCGCGGATGTCTCATCGGTTTTGAGACCAAGATAGGTAAACGTGACACCGGGTCGCAAAGGGTAGCCATAAAATGGGGGCACTTCAATCGTGGTAGCCCAATGTGTTTTTTCAGGGGCTATACCTTCGGTATGGCAATTATCCAAAGTCGTATGGTCAAACTCGCCGGGTTTACAAGCCGCGTTAAATTCTTGTACCGTATTTTTTAACACCTCAGCGTCCAAACCAAGCTTAGAAGCTAACTCATCCAGACTATGAGATTCATTGCCGGAAAATACTGGGGGCATAAAGCGACCAATCGATTTCGAGTCAATAATCGAATAAGCAATTTGATCAGGCTGTTGGGCTACTAACCTGCCCCAAATTGCATAACGCTTAGGCCAAAAATCTTCACCCTCGTCATAAAAACGCTTGGCATGCTTGTTTACAACGATACCAAGAGAAACACAATCAATGCGGGTGCAAATACCGCCATCATAAAGTGGCGACCGCGCATCAATTGCTGCCATATGTGCCTGAGTGGGATCTCCAACCTGATCCGCGCCAGCGTCAATCATGTGTTTTAGAAGAACCCCTTTATTGAAGGTGGTTCCGCGGATTAAAAAATTATCCGCCGGACTTGCGCCATGCTCGTCAATGCCCCATGCTTCTCGCTGCCATTCAATATTAGATTCAAAACCACCTGCAGCAAGTACGCAACTTTTTGCTGCAATTCTTCGACCGTCCTTAAGATGGGCTGCAACAAATTGTTTATCTGAAAGCTCAATTGAAGTAACCTCAGAGTCATATTGAATATCAATACCAGCCTTTTCAGCGCTTCGGTAGTAGGCGTTTACCAATGCCTTGCCACCACCCATAAAAAATGCGTTAGTTCTAGATAAGTGCAAAGTACCAGAAAGAGGAGCCTGAAAATGCACTCCATATTTTTGCATCCAAGTACGACAAGTTGCAGATTCACGAATGGCAATCCTCGCTAGAGGCTCATTGGTTAAGCCACCAGTTACTTTGAGCAAATCCTGCCAATATTCATCTTCAGGATAGGATTCCAATAAAACATCTTGAGGCTCTTCATGCATACAACGGATGTTTCGAGTGTGTGAAGAGTTGCCACCACGCCATTCCTTGGGGGCAGACTCAAGCAATGTCACAGACGCCCCAGACTCTCTTGCCATTAACGCTGCACATAAGGCAGCATTACCTCCGCCAATTACTAGTACGTCGGTCAAAATAAACCTTTTTATTTACTGTTGGTGTACGAAAAGTAACTTTACTATAGAATTTGCTACAACATCATCGAGCCCTAAAAGCACTCTCCCATTTAAAACCTAAAGGTCTGCAATGCCTGAAAATCAAAAATCCCTTGTGCTTCGCGGCCTTTACCCTGCAACGATTACACCCTTCAAAGCCGACCTGAGCGTAGACTATGAAGCCTTAGCCCGCCACCTTAAAGAGACCGCTCATACACCTGGGGTCAAGGGGCTTGCAGTAAATGCTGGGCTCGCAGAAATCCTACAACTTTCAGATGATGAGAAAAGGAAAGTACTGCATTTAGCTCGAGAAATTTTGCTCCCCGGACAAATATTGATTAGCGGAATTGAAGGAAGAGGACCTGCAGCCGTTAAAGATGGTCTTCTAGCAAAAGAAGCTGGGGCAGATGCACTATTAGTACTCAATCCATTTGATGCGCGCCCATATCGTAGACTGGCTCAAAACCCTGCATCAGCTTATCAATTCTTCAAAATGTTGGATGAGCAAGTTGATTTGCCAATGATTGTTTTTCAATACCCCGATCCATCTGGCTGCGCTTACTCACTAGAATCTTTGGTCAAAATTTCTACCATTCGAAATGTGGTTGCAGTGAAAGCCGCCTGCGGAACAGTGACTCGTTATGTACAAATTTGGGAAGCATTGCACGACAAACTCACTGTCTTAGCCGCACTTGATTCACCTCCACTGCTAGGAATGCTGCTGCATGGCGTTCATGGAGCGTTAATTGGTATCAGCGTTATAGACACTCCAAAGTGGGTTGAGTTAATTGATGCCGCAATGAATGGCGACGCCGTTAAAGCACAAAAAATTCACCGTGATTTTTGTATTCCAATCATGGATGGAGTCTTTGAAAACCAAGAGCCAAGCTCTCCCACCAGTGAAGTGGCTTGCGTTAAAGAAGCTTTAGTACAGCTTGGGCAAATTCCTAACTCTCTCGTGAGACCGCCAGCAGTAGATGTCACTGAGAGTCACCGCGCGCATGTTAAGCGCGGTTTAATTGCTTCCGGCTTATTAAAAGGCTAAGCAGCATTTCCTTTTGGGCTGGTGGTTTTAGAGGAAACCCAAATCCCAACCACAATCAAGGCAAACGCCAAGCCATGAAATAACTGTGGGGGCTCACCTAACATGGCTGCAGATAAGATGGCAGTAAACAGCGGAATAAAGTTTGCAAAGAAAGCGGCTACGGTAGGACCCGCTCCACTGACACCCATACCCCAGCAGCGGTAAGCAATGAGTGAGGGTCCAACGGCGACAAACAGAATCAAAGAGCCAGTCCATAGATTGAGATCAAGATAAGCATGCCCAGTGGCAATCTCAAAGCCATCAAACAGTCCGGTCCATAAGAGGCCCACCAATACTTGGGCCATCAAAAAATCTGCCCAAGGCCATTGACGTTCCGAGCTTGAACCAGGCTTACTAAGCATCCAGCTATAAGTAGCCCACAAGAACGTGGCTAACATAATAAAGAGATCGCCGATAACCAATTGCATCTCCAGCAAAGTGGATGGCTCACCTCTCGTTAATACAATCGCTACCCCAATCAAAGAAACGATGGCACCAATCAATTGCAGTAGATTTGGCTTCACTTGGTAAAACACAGCACCAATAAACAACATCCAAATTGGCATACTGGCACCAATTAAGGTGACATTGATTGCGGTAGAAGTTTGTAACGCTAGATATAAAAGAACGTTATAGCTACCTACCCCAAAGAGACCTAAGAGCACAAAACGCTTCTTGTTCTGCCATAAATCACTTCCCGGTTTAAAGACACGCCAACCCAAAGGTAGTAAGAGTAAAGCGGCTAGACCCCAACGCACCGTACTCAAGGTAATCGGCGAAACACTGCCCACCAATAAGCGCCCAGCTATCGCATTTCCAGCCCATAAGGCTGTCGCGATCAACAGATAAGTAGCAGTAGCAAAGGTCAGTTTAGGCATGCAATCGTGAGGGATGGATAGCCATTAAAGGCGCTCTGAATAGGTATACCCTAGCATTGTAGAAACAAATCCTCGGTATTGCTAAGATAGAGCTTAATTAGATAAATGCTAATCCAAAAGAGCAATCAATAAGGGTTCACAGTGCCAATCATTACCAATATCGAAGACTTACGGGTTCTTCACCAAAAACGTACCCCCAAGATGTTTTATGACTATGCAGATTCAGGGTCTTGGACAGAGTCTACCTATCGTGCGAATGAATCTGATTTTCAGAAAATCAAATTACGTCAACGTGTCGCAGTCAATATGACCAATCGCACCACCAAAACAACGATGGTGGGTGAAGAGGTGGCAATGCCAGTAGCGCTGGCACCCACTGGTTTAACTGGTATGCAACATGCAGATGGCGAAATTCTGGCAGCAAGAGCTGCTGAAAAGTTTGGTGTACCCTTCTGCTTGTCAACGATGAGTATCTGCTCGATCGAAGATGTGGCAGAACGTACTACCAAACCCTTTTGGTTTCAGCTTTACGTCATGAAAGATCGTGGCTTTATTGAGCGCCTCATTGAGCGTGCAAAAGCAGCGAAGTGCTCCGCCCTAGTCTTAACACTCGATTTACAAATCTTAGGTCAACGTCATAAAGATTTAAAGAACGGCTTGTCTGCCCCTCCAAAGCTAACGATCGCCAATATGATGAATATGGCCACGAAGCCACGCTGGTGCTTAGGAATGGCGATGACTCCGCGCAGAACATTCCGCAACATCGTCGGTCACGCTACTGGTGTAGGCAATATGTCTTCACTCTCCTCTTGGACTGCGGAGCAATTCGATCCAGGTTTGAACTGGGGCGATGTTGAGTGGATCAAAGAACTCTGGGGTGGCAAGCTCATCATCAAAGGCATCTTGGATGAAGAAGATGCGCGCCTCGCAGCAAACTCAGGCGCTGATGCATTGATCGTCTCAAACCATGGCGGTCGCCAACTCGATGGTGCGATTTCGAGTATCCAAGCGCTACCCGGGATTGTGAATGCCGTAGGCAAAGATATTGAAGTCTGGATGGATGGTGGCATTCGCTCTGGTCAAGATGTTTTAAAAGCATGGGCATTGGGTGCGCGCGGTACGATGATTGGGCGCCCCTTTCTCTATGGCCTAGGCGCCATGGGTGAGGCTGGTGTGACTAAATGCCTTGAACTCATCCACAATGAGTTAGATATCACTATGGCATTTACAGGTCACCGTGATATTCAGGATGTGACTAAAGACATTTTGTATCCGGGAACTTTCTAAATTTCTTATCTCCTTAACCACCCCGCTTTAGTCTTTGGGATTGCATTTCTGTGCTTCGCTTTATCTGTTCTTTTTGGTAATGCAGTACTGAGTCGCTTTCGCACGAAAGACACCGAAACCTCAGAAGACCTCGGTGTCATTCAAACGGCAACACTGACCTTACTGGCACTGATTATTGGCTTTACTTTCTCAATGGCGATTGACCGGCATGACAATCGAGAGACCCTCGAGGAAGGTGAAGCCAATGCCATTGGTACTGAATATCTCAGGGCGGATCTTCTACCGAGCAAGGCTTCCGCTAGAACCAAGGACCTCCTCAATCAATACCTTGATCAGCGCATTCTCTTCTATTCAAGACAAAGTAAAGATAAAGTTCAGGAGATACAGCAAAAGACCGATGCACTTCAGAATGCCCTTTGGGTTGAAGTGCTTGAGGTCGCTCGTTCACAGCCAAGCCCCACTATAGCCCTGGTCATTTCAGGGATGAATGATGTTTTAAATTCTCAAGGATATGTACAAGCTGCCTGGTGGAATCGAATCCCCTATCCTGCCTGGGCCCTCATGTCAGCAATTGCCATATGTGCAAACATGTTGGTTGGCTTTGGTGCCCGCAATTTTAGAAAAAATGTAGGGCTTTTCATGATCTTCCCTTTTGTGACATCGATATCTTTCTTTTTAATAGCAGATATTGATAGTCCGAGAGGTGGCGTGATCCGTATTGAACCGCGCAATCTCATGACTCTGAAACAAAACTTAAATCCCAAGATGGTCATCACCAATCCATCTTCAACCAATCATTAAGCTACACCCTAAATAGGCGGTAATCATGAAACGTGTTGTTGATGTGTATAAGAACCGCGGCCGCGAGTTGGTATGGACTTACGTTATTCACCTGCAAAATGATGATGAGTTTCATCCTGGCCAACTCGATTTTGAGGTCGAAGCGCTACGCCTATCTCTACTGGACAAAAGAGGCCTGCTGAGCGAGCTCAGCGCCAAAGTGAGGCTAAATTAACCCTGGGATACCCAGAAATAGGGGAAATTACCCATAGTCTTGTTATTGCTAATGAGAGTCATTATCATTTATGATGAATCATTACTTCAATAACGTCTTACTATGTCTAAATCACAATATCACCCTGCCTCTATCTTTCTTCACTGGTTTGTATTCCTTCTCGTCATCGCAGCATTTATTGCTATTGAATTAAAAGGTCAGTTTCCTAAAGGGAGTGAGCCCCGTGAGCTTTGTAAAATAGTTCACGGTGTGATTGGGCAGCTCATTTTTTTAGCCATGGCCCTTCGCCTCATGGTTCGCTTGGTTTATGGGGTACCTAAGCCCACTAACCCCAAACCGATATTGACTTCTTTTGCCCAAGCAATGCATTGGCTCATGTATGCCCTGCTGTTAATATCGCCCATCTTTGGCATGCTTTATTTCCAATACGGTGGCAAAGAAATCCATTTCTTTGGATTGGTATGGCCTCAGCTACTAACCCCTAATCCGGAAATGAAAAAACTCGTTGAAGGAATCCATGAGTTTTTAGGAAATTCACTTTACTTCCTGATTGGCATTCATGCTTTAGCTGGCTTGTGGCAACATTACATTATTAAGGACGACACCCTACGTCGTATGCTCAATAAGATCAAAGCCCCCGCTTAAGGACTTTTAAAGATGAAACCGCTTTCTAAAAAAGCCAAGATGGCTGTTGGATGGACGATTTTGATGACCGTAGTAGGCACCGCTTTGCTGCATCAATGGCAATTCTTTGCAATGGGTTGTGCCTCGCTTGCTTTATTACTAGTAGCTAATCACTACGACCTTCTCAAAGACCCCGATGACAAAAAATAAACCCCACCGATAAGAGTGGGGTTTATTCAGTAGCTTCATGCGCTTACTGTCATTGCTCTAGAGCGTTGGGTAATCGGTATAACCCGCCTCTTGACCGCCATAGAAGGTAGCGCGGTTATAGGGATTCAGAGAAGCATTACTTTGGAAGCGCTCAACTAAATCTGGATTAGAGATGTAGAGACGACCGTAAGCTACTGCATCAGCCAAACCTGCTTCTAATACTTTTTCACCCATTGCCTGATCGTAGCCACCAGCAGTAATAAATTGCCCCTGATAGGCTTTACGGAAAAGCTCTGAAGTCACTGGCGCATCCTCATTTACCTGATCTCCGCCACCAGCACTGGTAGCGCGTGGCTCAATCATATGGACATAAGCCAAGTTGTAAGTATTTAACTTCTGAATTGCTGCAGTAAATAGCGCCACTGGATCGCTATCAGCCATGTCATTAAAGGTGCCATAAGGTGAAAGACGAATGCCAACCTTATCACTGGGAAATACTTTGCTGACTGCATCAATCACTTCGCCTAATAAACGCAAACGATTGTCGATTGAGCCGCCATATTGATCAGATCGTTGATTGGTTTTATCTTGCAAGAACTGATCCAATAAATAACCATTGGCAGAATGAATTTCAATCCCGTCAAAGCCTGCAAGCTTTGCATTCTGAGCGGCCGCTGCATACTCTTTCAAAAGACGCGCAATATCATCTAAGCTCATTGCCTTGGGAGTTTCGTAGTCGTGCAACTTCCAATCAGCGCCATAAGTTTGGCCTGATGCAGCAATGGCCGAAGGAGCCTCCGGTACGCCCTGCTCTGGATGTAATGAAGAATGAGAAATGCGCCCCACATGCCACAACTGCGCGACGATAGTGCCACCTTTGGCATGCACAGCGTCAACAATTTCTTTCCAGGCAGCCGTTTGCTCTGGCGAGTAAATACCCGGCGTTGCTGGATAACCCATTCCCAAAGGGGAGATTTGCGTTGCTTCTGTAATGATGAGGCCAGCACTCGCACGCTGCGCATAATAAGTCTTTGCCAGTGGATTTGGTACGTCACCTGCTACTGCACGCATCCTTGTCAGCGGCGCCATGACCAGGCGATTCTTTAATTGAATAGAACCCAGCTTTACTGGGGTAAACATAATTTCTTTTCCGGACATTAAATACTTTCTTTATGAATAATGAAACAACAGGGGTGACTCTAACAATGTTTACTATTTCGTGCAGGGCTTACTTTGACTTTTGAAGATTGATACCAAAGCGCTCCCGAATACAAGCCGATAGTGCAGCAAACTCTGCGAGGTGGGCAGTAGACGATCTTGCAACCAAAGCAATGATCCGTTTTGGCGCAGGTGCAGCCATGGCTTTGGCAACCAAATCGCTGTTATTGAGCAGACTACTTTTCACGGCCATCTCTGGAAGCAAAGCAATCCCAAAACCAGATTCAACCATTTGCAACAAGGTCAACAAGCTAGTCGCTTCCATGCCCTCATCCTTCCGAATGTCTGCTTTTTTGCAGGCTTGCAAGCTATGTTCGCGCAAGCAATGCCCCTCTTCTAAGAGCAATAGTCGCTCCGCCATTTTGGCAGGCAAAGTGACCTCTTTACCTTTGAGTGCTGGATCACCCTCGCGAGCTACCAACCAAAAGTGATCATCGAATAATTCTTCTACTAGCAGACCGCTGACATCATAAGGTAAGGCAATTAAGGCGAAATCCAATTTATGCTCAGCCAACCTAGATAACAAGTTCGCTGTTAAATCTTCTCGCAAAGTAATTTTAAGATCTGGAAATCGTTTACGGACTTCCGGTAAGACTGTGGGCAATAGGAATGGCGCAATCGTTGGAATCACCCCTAACCGAATGGTTGCTGTCATGGGCTTGCCTGAAGCACCCGCATACTCCACTAAATCTTCAGAGGCCGTCAAAATTAATTTAGCGCGCTCAAGAACCTCTACACCCGCAGGAGTAATAGAAACATTTTGGCGATCACGCTCAACTAGCTTTATCCCCAAACCCTCTTCTAATTCTTTTAAGCCAGCACTGAGAGTAGATTGCCCGACAAAACAGGTCTCAGCGGCACGAGTGAAATTCAGCTCTTTAGCTAAAGCCACCAAATAATTCAGCTGTCTTAATGACGGTAAATACGCCATGACGCCTCCTTATCGATTAATTTGATCAATAATAGCATATTCATTCATTAGAATGATATCAAAATACCCTCTGCAACAAGCTGTTGAGGCTCAGCAAGAAATAAAGCGGAATTAAATTTAAACTCATCCTTCAACATTAAAGGAACCAAAATGAATTCTTGGCAATGTATCGTATGTGGCTTTATCTATGATGAAGCAAAAGGTCTTCCAGAGGATGGGATTGCCCCCGGCACCGCTTGGGCGGATGTACCAGATAATTGGGAGTGTCCAGATTGTGGAGTATCAAAATCTGACTTTGAAATGGTACAGATTTAATCATCAAATCTATACCGATATCTATATTGCATCACCACAATTAACGCATTACTAGGGAGTCCAGCTTGGATCAAAATAATTCGAAATCCTCATCTGCTATTATCATTGTTGGTAGCGGATTGGCTGGATATACCGTCATACGCGAAATCCGGAAACTCGATAAAGAGATTCCTATTACGCTTGTGACAAAAGAGCCGGGATACTTTTACTCCAAGCCAATGCTCTCAACTGCGCTAGCTGGGAAAAAAGAGGCAGCTCAATTAATTTCTACTCCAGCAGAGGCTATGGTAAGCCAATTAGGGCTCAACATCTTGTCTGAAACAGATGTGCATGCGATCGATAGCGCCAAGCAAATCATCAACACGAGTAAAGGTGAGATCACTTACCGTCAACTCGTCTTGGCTCTGGGCGCAGATCAGATTCGCCTCCCACTCCAAGGCAATGCCGCTCATGAAGTATTGACTGTCAATGATCTTGAAGATTATGCAAAGTTTCGCAATGCCATTTCAGGCAAAAAGAAAGTTGCCATTTTGGGTGCGGGACTGATTGGCTGCGAGTTTGCCAATGACTTAGTGCTAGGCAACTACGAAGTCGATGTTATTGATTTGGCACCTCAAGCTCTTGGACGCTTGATACCAGAGATGGCAGCAAACGATTTGCAAAGTAAACTAAGTGCTGCTGGAGTGCGTTGGCATTTCAACACCACTGTGCAATCCATCGATCGTAATAGCAATGAACTCAATATCACTTTAGCCAATGGCACTCTGATTGCTAGCGATGTAGTGCTGTCAGCTGTGGGACTAAAACCTCGCCTTGATCTTGCTAAAGCAGCTGGCATAGCTACCGGCATTGGCATTCAAGTCAACCGAGAATTAGAAACCAATGCACCCCATGTATATGCACTAGGTGATTGTGCTGAAGTAGAAGGTCTGGTACTGCCTTATGTGATGCCTATCATGCAAGCAGCTCGAGCATTGGCAGTGACGCTGACTGGTCAACGTACTGCCCTCACCTATCCTGCAATGCCCGTGATGGTGAAAACACCGGCATTGGCTACGATCGTTTCGCCCCCAGCCAAAGGTGTCGCTGGGCAGTGGAAAACCAATCCCATTGAAGGCGGACTAGAAGCGCGCTTTGAGTCTGATGATGGCAAGCTTTTGGGATTTGTACTGATGGGCACAGCGACTGCACAGCGTGGCGCTCTCACCAAGGAGTTGCCCGCTATTCTGGCCTAGCGTTTTTACGCTCACCCTATAGGGAATAAAAAAGGCCCGCATCGCGGGCCTTTTTACTAATGCGAACTCAGAGTGATTATGAAACGATCACGAACCAAGTAGTGTTATGTGATTGTGCAGACATCAAGAACAACATTGGCACTGAGAGCACTGTGTTCAAGCGGGATGTCAACATCGCAACGCGAGCAGATTTTGCTTTGACATCAGCTTCAACAGTTACGATGCCAAGAGCACGTTTCTGATTAGGCCAAATGATGAACCATACGTTGAAAGCCATTATTAAGGCAATCCACATGCCCAAGCCAATCGCACGGAATGGTGCTTGCAATGTAAACGCTTGATGGAGGTAGCCATTCAAAGCAGCAACAATCAAACCAGTCACTACTGTGAAGAGTGCTGCGTAACGGAACCAAAATAATGCTGTTGGAGCAATCACTTTACCAATCGCTGGCTTTTGCTCATCTGGGATTTTTGGCATAGATGGAATTTGCACAAAGTTGAAGTACCAGAGCAAACCAATCCACATCACACCAAACATCACGTGCAACCAACGGAATATGAATGGCAATTCAGCAGAGCTAAAGTTACCGCCCAAAGCGAGAATAATTAAAACGAGGAGCACGAAACCAGCTAATACTGTGCGTCCCAATGAGGTCAAAATTGAAGCCATGAAAGGATCTCCTAGATATAAGAATGCACTGTAACTATAAACGATTCTGCTGATTTTGTTCGGGTAGCCAAAATTCCATCATTCTTACCCAAAATTGTCACTTCGATAGTGACTTCGCCCAGTTTGGGGCGCAAAATAAGCAAAAAACAGCAACCGAACGAGACGATATATGCCTGCCCCATCTTTTTTCAAAACACTGATTTACCTCACGCTCACAGCATTTACTTACATCTCTAGCGTCTACGCTCAGGAATTTCCACCTAAGAAGACCATCACGATTGTGGTTGGCTTTGCAGCCGGCGGATCTGCTGACAGTGCAGCTCGTGTGATTGCCAAAAAATTAAGTGAAGATCTTGGACAAAATGTGATTGTGGACAATAAGCCCGGTGCTGGTGGCAACATTGCGCATGCTTATACCGCTACTGCACCAACTGATGGATCGGTCATCCTCTTTGGCTCCATCGGACCACTGTCTATCGCACCGCATCTGATGAAGTTACCCTATGATCCCCAAAAAGATTTAGCCCCCTTAACGATGGGGGTTACCTTCCCGAATGTCTTGGTGGTAATTCCAGAGCTGGGTGTCAAGAACTTTAAAGAATATATAGCGCTAGCCAAAAAGAATCCTGGCAAGATTACTTTTGCCTCTACAGGTAGTGGCTCTGCATCTCACTTACAGGGCGAACTCTTAAACGTACGTGCTGATATTGATACCGTTCATGTCCCCTATAAAGGTGGCAGCCCAGCGATGGTCGATCTTCTAGGTGGCCGAGTCTCTTCTTATTACTCTGCTCTAGCGACTGCTGATCCATATATCAAAAATGGCAAGCTCATTCCGATTGCGACCACTGGATTAAAACGCGCGCCCACCCTTCCCAATGTTCCAACGATTGCAGAGTCTGGCTATCCAGGATTTGATGCCAGTAACTGGTATGCATTTGTAGCACCAGGAAAAACGCCTGACATCATTTTAGAGAAGTGGAATAAAGCGCTAGTAGCAGCGCTGAAAGATAAGGCCACTAGTACGCAATTAGCCGAGCATGGCTTAACGCCCAATCCAGGTAGCAGGGAAGACTTACAAAAATACATTGCGAGTCAATCTGCGATGTGGGGCAAGATCATCGCAGATAAAAAGATCACTGATGAGTAAGCTCTGCAGAGTTACTCAAAGCTAGCGCTATTTGGTAACAAATATTTACTGAGCAGCCCAACCGCCATCCATATTCCAAGCTACGCCACGAACTTCAGAGGCGTCAGGACCACAGAGAAATACTGCAAGCGCGGCTAACTGCTCTGGAGTTACAAACTCTCCAGACGGTTGCTTCTCCGATACCAAGGCAGCCTTAGCGGCGTCATTAGAGATGCCTTCACGCTCAGCGCGGGCATCTACCTGCTTTTGTACCAATGGTGTCAATACCCAACCTGGGCAAATCGCATTACAAGTAATACCAGTGCGGGCATTTTCAAGTGCAGTGACTTTGGTTAAACCAATGATGCCATGCTTAGCAGCGACATAAGCTGCCTTCTGCATCGACGCAACCAAGCCATGAACAGAAGCAATATTAATAATACGGCCCCAGTTACGCTGTTTCATTCCAGGGAGCGCATGATGTGTCGTATGGAATGCAGAACTTAAGTTAATGGCAATGATGGCATCCCATTTATCTGTTGGGAATTCTTCAATATTGGCGGTGTACTGAATGCCAGCGTTATTCACCAAAATATCCAATGAGCCAAAACGTTTTTCCGTTTGCGCAATGAGATCTTTAATCTCGGCATGCTTACTCATATCTGCGCCGTGGTAATCCACTTCGACCCCACAGGCCTTGATCTTGGCAATCGCTTCCTCTTTTTCGCCAAAGCCATTGACCATGATGTTGGCACCTTGTTTTGCCAAAGCAATGGCCATACCCAAACCAATACCGCTAGTAGATCCTGTCACTAGGGCTGTTTTACCTTTTAATGAAGACATATCGATTTTTACCGTATCAAGTTAACCCAAAGACTAGCCCAATGAGGGCTTGCCTAAAAACTTGATGTTACAGGATGTGCAAACCCTAATTCGGGGTTATGCACCGAGGTCATGGGAAGCCTTGAAAAATTAGATTTTCTTGAGCGCCCGCAGGATCTTCTCACAGGTAATTGGCTGATCAAACACTGCAGTATTAAACGGCAGCAAAGCATCGTTGATAGCATTTTGGACTGCGCCAGGAGCACCAGCAGTTCCGGCTTCACCAGCCCCTTTGGCGCCCAGCTTAGAAGATTGGGTTGGGGTTTCTACGTGAGCCACCTCAATATCTGGCATCTCGTTTGCCATCGGCACAAGGTAGTCAGCCATACTGCCATTACGCAGCAAACCACTCTCATCGTAGAGGCACTCTTCAAAGAGCACACCGCCGATACCCTGAACAATCGCGCCGCGAACTTGCTCATCCACCAACATCGGATTAAGTACGCGACCACAGTCTTCTACCGCCCAATGTTTGAGGAGCTTCACAAAGCCGGTATCAGGATCTACTTCCACATAAGAGGCTTGCACACCGTTAGTAAAGATGAATGGATAATCTTTTTGGGTGTAATGACGAGTCACCATTAAGTCTGCAGAAAAGCCCGCTGGCAAAGTATCGGTCCGGAAATAGCCAATGCGGCCGATTTCACTAAAAGGCAATAACTGTTCACCAGTTGCTTTATCCAAAACATGACTGCGATGCACGCTTAACTCAGCAACCGGACGATTCAAAATCGCACCCGCCAGTTTCAAAATATTTTCTTGCAATGCTTGGCAGGCCAGCAATACTGCTTCGCCACCAACGCCAGCCCCACGGGAAGCCCAAGTGCCCCCGCCGTAAGGAGTGACATCGGTATCGCCAGTAACAATACGTACTTGATTAATAGATACACCTACAGCATCTGCAGCAATCTGCGCATAGATACCTTCTGTGCCTTGACCTTGTTCACCAACACCTACTAACACGGAAACTACACCACTAGGATCTAAACGCACTGAAGCGCCATCTTGAGACGCAATACGCGCACCACCCACTCCATAGAAAGCAGGACTTGGGTTAGTGAGCTCAATCAAGGTTGCAAAGCCAATACCACGATAGATACCCTTCTTACGTAACTCTGCTTGCTCTTTGCGCAAAGCTGGGTAATTCATCATCTTTTCAATCGTACGCAAGCATTGTTCGTGTGAGAGCACTTCTAATTTGATGCCCGAGATTCCAGAACAGGGATAAGCATCATCAGGGATCACATTGCGCTTACGAAACTCTAGCGGATCCATCTGCAACTTTTGAGCAGCCAAATCGACCAAGCCCTCAGTCACCGCACACGCAATTGGGTGACCAACTCCACGGTATTGGCAAGTGGGGGTTTTGTTCTGAAATACCACATCTAAATGCGCACGATAGTGCTGATGCTTGTAAGGACCACCAACCAAGTTCACTACTTGGTTGCCCTCAATTGCACTGGTCCTGGGGAACATGGAATAAGGTCCAATACCCGTTAGGTCATGAATCTCAAAGGCTAAGATATCGCCTGCTTTATTAGCCGCAATCCGCCCTTTAATGCGGTGCTCACGAGCATGAATATCGCTCGTAAAGGATTCCAAGCGATCGGCCACAAACTTCACTGGGCGCTCTAGCATCATAGCCAAACCGACGGTCGCAAAATCATCAGGATAGGCGTGTACCTTAATACCAAAAGATCCGCCAACATCTTTACAAATCACATGCACATCAGATTCAGATAAACCAAACTGACGGCAATACAAGTCTTGCATCATATGCGGCGCTTGTTGCGAGTGATATACGGTCAGACGACGCTCGCCGGGGTTGTAATCCGCAATTTGGCAACGCGGCTCTAGGGTTACGCCAGTGTGGCGCCCAAAACCAAAAGTAGCCTCAGCGACAACATCTGCAGTCGCAAAGGCTTCATCAACATTACCGACATCTAAGCTGCGGGTGAAGCACAAGTTGTCACCCAATTCTGGATGAATCAATGGCGTCTTCGGATCTAAGGCAGACTCCATAGAGATCACAGCAGGCAATTCTTCCCACTCCACATCAACGAGTTGCAGGGCATCTTCTGCCTGCGCCCTTGTCTCTGCGACCACGGCAACTACCGGCTCACCTTGCCAGCAAGCCCTATCAATTGCAAGAGCATGCTGAGGTGCGGATTTCATACCAGCTAAGTGACCTAGGGTAGCAACCCAAGGCTTACAAATTTTTGCCATCTGAACGCCATCAACGATCGCCAGAACACCTGGCATCTTGCTCGCTTGCTCAGTATGAATTTTGCCGATCTTCATATGGGCTACTGGTGAACGCCAGAAGACCACGTGACCCATGCGCGGCAATTGAATGTCATCAATGTAAGTGCCTTGACCTTCCAGCAAGCGACGCGCGCTATGTCTTGGTTCGCTATTACCGATGTAGCGTTGATCGTTAGTAACGGGATCGAGAACGAGTCCCTTTAAATCGCTTGGCTTATTCATAATACGTTTCCTAAATCCCTTAGGCGTGAGCAACGACAGGTTTAATTTTTTGACCCTTAGCACGAGCCTCTAAAACATCGACGATCGCATCAACGATAGAGTGATAACCAGTGCAACGACAATAATTTCCAGAGATCCATTCGCGAACCTCCTCACGACTAGCCTTAGGCTGCTTTTCAATCAGCTCAGCAGCCGCCAGCAACATACCCGAAGAGCAGAAGCCGCATTGCATAGCGTTATGGCGCATAAACGATTCTTGAAGATCAGCTAGAGCACCGCTTTTTGTTAGACCTTCAATCGTTTCAACTACGCAGCCATCAGCTTGCACTGCCAAATATAAACAACCGCGGATGATTTGACCATCCACCTTGACGGTGCAAGCACCGCAAGCGCCCTGCTCGCAACCGAGATGTGGGCCTTTAAGATGTAAATCCTCGCGGAGAAAATCAACCAAATGACGACGCGGCTCAATCTCTGCATTGACGGCAACACCATTCACCGTCATCGATACTTTTTTCTTCAAGCTCATTTTCAAATCTCCGAACAATCTGAGTAATTAGGCAAGCATGTGCTTGAGACCACGCTCAAGCAATACACCAATCAAATGGGTCTTCGCTTCTGCACTATTGGTAATATCTGCAATCGCATCAATTTCTTCGCGCGCACTTGCTACCGCCTGTGCAATCAACTGATCATTTAAAGACAGCCCATTGATCAAATCTTGCGCAGCACTTGCCATTACAGGTGTAGCACTTACTGAGAAGAAGGTAAATGCGCAGTGACTTAATACGCCCCCTTGTTTCTCAGCCACCGCTGCCAAACCAGCAACTGCATAATCACCATGACGCCTTGCTAGTTCGTGGAAGTAAAAAACTTGATTGCTAGTAGCCAGTGGAATTTCAGTAGCGACCAGAATTTCATCTGGCTCTAATGAAGTGGTGTACAGATCAATAAAGAAATCTTTGGCAGCAATTTTGCGCTCGCCACTAGGCCCATGAATCACCATAGTGGCCTGTAAAGTCAAGCTGCAAGCAGGCCATTCCGCCGCAGGATCGCCATAAGCGAGTGAGCCGCCCCAAGTTCCTAAGTTACGAATCGCTCGATGCGCAATATGAGGCGCCGCAGCTTTTAAAAGTGGTGCGTGTTTTGCAACTAAAGCAGAATCTTCGATTTCGGTATGGGTTACTAAAGCGCCAATCCGCAGTTTGTCGCCAACAACAGAAATCCCCTTGAGCTCGGCAACATCGGTAATATCAATCAAGATGCTTGGCTCTGACAGTCGCATATTGAGCGTAGCCAGAAGTGTTTGTCCGCCAGCAATTAATCTCGCGTCATCACCGCCTTGCTCCAGCAAAGACAAAGCATCACTTAAAGCCTTTGGCTTTACATAGTCAAATGCTGCTGCTTTCATTCTGTCTCCTCCACCGCTAATTGAAGTAAGCCTTTGTGGCTCTTTTGATTTCTATTTTTGATTTCTATTTTTAACTACTATTTTATTTTTTGAACTACTTTTTTATTCACTACCAGCGCCAGACTCCAGCGCCACTGTCTCCCCGCCTAATTCTTTTGCAAACTTTTGAAAAAAGTCATCTGCAATCTTTTTTGCGGAAGCGCTAATTAAGCGCCCGCCAATCTGACCTAACTTTCCACCAATGGATGCTTCAGTTGTATAGGAAATTAAGGTACCACCTTCAGCAGCTTTGAGCTCGACGCGTGAGCGTCCTTTTGCAAAACCGGCGGCGCCTCCTGAACCTTCGAATGCCATAGAGCAGGATTGGTCTGGAATCACATCACTGAGCAGCAACTTGCCCGAGAAGCGGGCTCTGACAGGCCCAATCTTGAACATCACCTTGGCATGGACTTCTTCTGGCGATATACGGCTAATCTCTTCGCAACCAGGAATGGATTTGGCAAGCACATCAACATCGTTCAATCCTCTCCAGACATCAGGGATCGATGCGGCTATGAGTTGTTCGCCATTGAGTTCCATTTAACTTCCTTGGGGTTTGTACGGATAGAGTGTTATCTACCAATTGTTCAACAATGTACCATTATTTAACTTTTGGTCAATAAGTCCAAATTCGGATAAACCCTGAGAATCCATGCGTTTTACTGAAGATAGCATTTCCAGCCCAGAGCAAGCCGAAAATTCGGCAGAAATACTCATACCGGCACGTCGCAGAATGAATACCACCGATCGGAAGCGCCAAATTTTGGATCGAGCGATTCAGTTTTTTGCTAAATACGGTATTGAAGCTCAACTGCGTAATCTCTCCAAAGAATTGGGCGTTACCCATACCCTGCTCTATCACTACTTCCCCACTAAAGAAGCCTTAATTCAAGAAGTCTACAAAGAGGTTTTCGAATCCCGCTGGAAACCCGAATGGGAAGCATTGTTAGACGATCACAATCTGACGCCAGAAGAAAAGTTCAATGCCTTTTATTTGGATTACACCAAGACAGTGCTCACTTATGACTTTGTACGGATCTTAATCTTTTCAGGATTAAGCGATCAATCGATTAGTGACCGCTTCTTTGAGCTCTTGCGCTCACGCTTGTTGCCCCGACTGATTCGTGAAACACGCAAATACTGCAATCGACCAGTAGAGCCAAAACCAACCGAGCGCGAGCTTGAATTCTTAATGGGCCTGCATGGCGGTATTTTCTATATTGGCATGCGCCGCTGGATCTATGGCCAAGCCATCTATGCCCCGAGCATTCCAAATTCTGAACAGGAAATCATTCGCGACCGCGTTGAGTCCTACTTGCATTCCGCTAAAACTTTATTTGCTTAATTAAAAAGGTCATCATGTCCAATCTAAGCCTCAATCACTTCTCGATCCGTAGTCTAGAGATTGAAAAAACAACAGAATTTTTCAGTAAGCTGCTGGGCTTAACCGTAGGCCCAAGACCAGAGTTTCCTTTTCCTGGTGTATGGCTCTATAACGGCGACGATAGCAGCTGGGCAAACGCAGTACTGCATTTGATTGCGATTGATAAAAATGATCCAGATGGTTTAAAAAAATATCTAGGTGATCGTGATACCAGCTCACTTCATGGGTCAGGCGCGGTTGATCACATCGCCTTTTTTGCAACTGGCCTAGAAGAAAAAATTACCTTGTTGAAGCAACTCAAGGTTCCTTATCGTGAGCGCACGGTTCCCGTCTTAAAACTTCACCAAATCTTTTTGGATGATCCTAACGGTGTGGTGATTGAGCTCAATTACCCTGCCGAAGAAAAAACAGCCTTAGACGCGAAGGCTGCATAAGGAATTAGCCATGGCAAAAATACTAGTGGTTGGCGGATCCTTAGGCGGTTTATTTGTAGCAAACATCTTGCTACGCCAAGGTCATGACGTCACCCTTCTAGAAAAAGCGACTGGCTCCCTTGATGGTCGAGGCGCAGGCATTGTGACGCACGATGCCCTTGCCCAAGCTTTACGTGCCGCTGGTGTAAGCGTTGATCACACACTAGGGGTACCAGTAACTCAACGCGTTACCCTAGGTTCAGATGGTCAAAGTCTAGGTGAGATGGAGTTGCCACAAATACTCACATCTTGGAGTCGTCTGTATCACATGCTGAAGGAAGCATTTCCAGTAGAGCGCTACTTGCAAGGCAAGACTGTCAAAACCGTAATGCAAGATACCAATACAGTAGAGGTGCGTTGCGAAGATGGTAGTCAATACAAAGCAGAATTATTAATTGCGTCTGATGGCATTCGTTCAGGTGTTAGAGCACAAGTTGCCCCAGATATTCAACCTGAATATGCTGGCTATATTGCTTGGCGCGGTGTCTGTGATGAGGCCTGTCTCTCGCAATACACGCTTGAGACGCTATTTAATCGTTTTGGTTTTTGCCTTCCTAATGGAGAGCAGATGCTCGGTTATCCCGTAGCCGGATCTGGCAACGATACCCGCCCAGGCAAACGTCGTTATAACTTTGTTTGGTATCGACCTGCTTCTGAGCAGGAAGAGTTAGTTAGCTTACTCACTGATGATGATGGCCATTACTATCCTACTGGCATTCCCCCATTAAAAGTTTCCTGGAAACACATTGCCCATATGCGCAAAGTCGCTCGTGACATTTTGGCGCCACAGTATGCAGAAATTTTAGAAAAAACGGCGTCTCCTTTTTTGCAAGCCATTTACGACGTGCGCTCTGAGCAAATTGTATTCGGCAGAATTGCCTTGATGGGTGATGCGGCATTTGTAGGTAGACCCCACGTTGGTATGGGTGTTACCAAAGCGGGTGATGAGGCTATCGTGATTGCAAAACAGATTGAAACCCTGGGCGTCACCCCGGAAGCTTTGCAAGCCTATAGCGCTGAGCGCCTCAAATTAGGCCAACAAGTAGTAGCGCGAGCCCAGTATTTAGGGCGTTATATGCAGTCTCAGGGTAGCAAAGGAACAAGGGATGCCGATAATCTCAAACGGAATGCCGGTACGGTCATGGCAGAAACTGCCATCGACATTAGCGATTTATTAGCCCAAGGGAAAGCAGTACCTGAATCTGCCCATTAAAAGGCGCATTCAGTTAAGATTTGATAAACAAAAAGTATTCTTATTTAAACAAGTTTTATATGGAGGAGACAACCATGAAACAAAAAGTAACGAATCAAACTAGAAGAAAGATGTTGATTGGCGGCGCTGCTGCTGCAAGCACCCCACTTTGGCTCAACGTTGCCAATGCCCAAGCCGAAACTATCAAGATTGGTTTTCCAACTCCATTGACTGGGCCATTCTCTGCTGAAGCGCAAGACCAAGTCAAAGCTGCTGAACTGGCTATTAAAGAATTCAATGATGCTGGTGGATTTAATGGTCGTAAAGCAGAACTTCTAGTACGCGACGACAAACTTAATCCTGGTGAAGCCGCTACTCGCACTCTCGAATTGATTGAAAAAGATAAAGTGAATTACGTGGTTGGCTCACTTTCTGCTGCTACCCAACTCTCCATCAATGCCGTATGTAAAGAGCGCAAAGTACTCTTTAACTCCATCAGTCAATCTGATGCGATTAACGAAGTAAAAGATTGGAGTGTCTATACATTCCATGAAGCTTTGAACCCAACCATGACAGCGGGTGCAGTAGCGCGCTACTCCATTCCCCGTTTTGGTAAGAAGATTGTGTTCCTCACCGCTGACTATGCGTACGGACATGAGATGGTGCGTGCGTTTGAGCGTGCTGGTAAAGAAATGGGTGCCACTACCTTGGCTGATATTCGTCATCCATTGGGTGCATCGGATTACTCCGCATTCTTGCCACGCATTAAAGCCTTGAACCCTGATATTTTGGTACTCTGTAACTTCGGACGGGATTTGGTAAATGCTGCCAAACAATGTACTGACTTTGGTCTGAAATCGAGTATGAAGATCGTGACACCAGTCTTGTTGTATACCTCACGTCTAGCAGGTGGTCCAGAAGCGTTTGAAGGCATCATCGGCGGCACCTCTTACTACTGGGGTCTAGAAGATCGTATTCCAACAGCCAAAACATTTAACGATGCTTTCCGCAAGATGTATAACGGCTCTGTTCCATCCGATTACGGTGCATTAGGTTACGCTGGCGTGAAGAGCGTATTGGCATCGGTCAAGATTGCTAAGTCCACCGACACTATGAAAGTAGTGAGTGCGATGGAGAACCTCAAGTACGACTGGTACAAAGGTCCTGAGTACTATCGCAAGTGCGATCACCAAGCAGTTCAAACCGTCATCATCGTAGAGTCTAAATCTAAGAATATGAAAGACAAATATGATGTCTTCAATATTTTGACAATTGAGCCCACTACTGAGAAGAACATGCGCTCCTGCGCAGAGTTAGGTCACAAAGCCTAATAGCAAAATCAGGGAGGATCAGTTGATCTTCCCCGAACCACTCCCCTTGCACCTGATGGTCTTGGGGAGTTTTTCTGAGTACATTTATGACTGGTCTGACGTTTGAACTTTTATGCATGCAACTGCTTACGGGAATTGCCCTAGGCAGTATCTATGCGCTTTTAGCGCTGGGTTTGTGCCTCATTTTTGGCATGCTCAACGTAGTGAACTTTGCCCATGGCGCTTTTTTTATGGTCGGCGCTTTCTTGGGCGTGTATTTCTTAGGTGTCACTGGCAACTTCTGGTTTAGCTTAATCCTCACACCTTTGCTCACTGGATGTCTTGGCTTGGTAACGGAACGCTTCTTAGTAAGACCGCTTTATGGTCGCGGACTAGACTATCCGCTGCTGCTCACTTTTGGTCTGTCATATGTATTGATTGAAGTCATGCGCGTGACATTTGGTATCGAAGGCTTACCCTCCATCACTCCTGATGGCTTAACTGGCACCATGAACGTTGGCATTGGTTACTTCCCCAAATACAGACTCTTTTTGATTGGTGCAACAGCACTCATTATTTTTGGCGTTTGGTTCTTGATTCAAAAGACACGCTATGGCCTCATTATTAAAGCAGGCGCGGCTGATCAAGAGATTGTTAAAGTACTCGGGGTCGATATCGCCAAAGTATGGCTCTTAGTGTTTGGTCTGGGCTGTGCTATTGCTGGCCTGTCAGGCATCCTGGCTTCACCAACCCGCTCCGTCAACCCAGAGATGGGTATTCCCATTTTGGCGGAGTCATTTGTGGTGACTGTAGTTGGCGGCATGGGCTCACCTGTTGGCGCTGTGGTTGCGGGCTTATTGGTTGGAGTGGTTTACAGCATGACCTCCCTCTTCTTTCCTGACCTGTCCGAATTATCTATTTTTGTATTAATGGCTGTTGTCTTATTAATTCGACCACAAGGCCTCTTTGGCAAAGCGGGGGCGATGGGCTAAGGCTCCGTATTTTATGAATTCATTTTTCCAACTCATCGCTCGTCATCGCGTTTTAGCGAGCACCCTATTCTTAGCGATCTTCCCGTTCATCATGCCGTATGAGGCGCTGGCAATTAATATCCTCATCTTCGGTTTATTCGCCATGGGCTTTAACCTGCTGTTTGGCTACATGGGCTTGCTCTCATTTGGACACGGAGCCTTTTTGGGTATTGGCAGCTACCTTACTGGTATCAGCATCGTTCACTATGGCTTAGGATGGGCCACTGCCATCTTGGTAGGCGTGATTGGTGCTGCAATTGGCGGACTCATCATGGGCTTTTTAGCGATCCGCACTCGGGGAATTTACTTCTCGATGGTGACATTAGCGCTTGGCCAAATTGTCTATTACATCTTCTACAAAGCAGAAAGTCTGACTGGCGGTGAAAATGGTTTACGTGGTGTCCGCGTCGACTCATTCAACATCTTCGGTATTCCAGTTGACTTCCTCAACCCCATGGTGAAGTACTACATCATTCTCTTCTTCGTAGTCATTGCGATTTGGTTGATCTCCCGTATTTTGAACTCACCGCTAGGCGCTGTCATGGAAGCCATTCGTGAAAATGAAAAACGCGCAGCAGCCTGTGGCTTTGATGTCGCTAGAACTAAATTACTCGTATTTGTATTATCAGCTGCCATCTGTGGATTAGCCGGATCATTGCGCGCCCTACACCTTTCCATTGTTCCGATTGATTCCTTACACTATCTGCAATCTGGTCAAGCGGTGATGATGAGTATCTTGGGCGGCATGGGCACCTTCTTTGGTCCATTTGTAGGTGCCGCAGTGATGCTCTACCTTGAAGACGTTGTTACCACCTTTACAAAACATTGGATGGCAGTGGTTGGCCTAGTATTTATGTTCTTTGTGCTGTTCTTCCCTAAAGGTATCTGGGGAACCATTCTGAGCAAGCTACAAGTTAATCGGGATTTAAAATAATGAATAGCGCAAGCACTCCTATTCTTGAAGCGCGCAATGTCAGCAAGAGCTTTGGTAAATTCAAAGCCCTACAAAATGTTTCTACCAGCTTTATGCCTGGAACATTAACCGCAATTATTGGCCCCAACGGCGCAGGGAAGAGCACTTTCTTTAACGTCTTAAGTGGCGCATTCCCTCCGACTAGCGGAGAAATCCTCTTTAACGGCAAAGATATTACCGGCATGCAGCAACATGAGTTTGCACGTATTGGTATTTCTAAAAGCTTTCAGATCACGAATGTTTTTAAGCAACTGACCGTTCATGAAAATGTCCGCGTAGCTGCACAAATGGAAATAGCCCGCTATAACTTTCTGCGAAATGCTCAAAGCTATCCAGGTCCGATTGAGCTCGCAGACCAACTTCTACGCCGCGTGAACTTAGAACATCTGCGCAATAAGAAAACGGGTGATCTCGCTCATGGTCAACAACGGGCTCTAGAAATTGCGATGGCTTTAGCTTGCAACCCCAGCCTCCTCCTTTTGGATGAGCCTACTGCAGGCATGTCCCCCGAAGAGACCTTAGTCATGATGGAACTCATTCGTACTTTGGCTAGCGAGCGCACCGTCATTTTGGTAGAACACAAGATGAAACTCATTATGGGCTTATGCAAGCGCATCATCGTGTTACATCATGGTGAATTTTTAGCTGAGGGCACTCCCGAAGAAATCCAAAATAATGCTGAGGTGCGTCGTGTGTACCTCGGTCATGGTTAATTGAAGGTTCCTTATGTTGCGCATTGAAAACTTAAACGCTTGGTATGACCGCAGTCACGTCTTGCAAGGCATCTCACTTGAAGTACATAAAGGAGAAATTGTGACCTTAATGGGTCGCAATGGTGCCGGTAAGACCACTACCCTGCGCTCACTCATGGGCTTGCTCTCTAAGCGTCAAGGCAAAGCCTCAATCGATGGCACATCCTTTTTAGATCTGCCTGCACATGAGCGCTTTCACTTAGGTCTTGCTTATGTACCAGAAGACCGCCGCATTGTTCCAGGTTTGACTGTTAAAGAAAATCTGGAGTTAGGTGTGATTGCCCAAAAGAGTCGTGGTGATATGAGCGCTTTAGTAGATGAAATTGCTGAGACCTTTCCTAGGTTGAAAGAGCGTCTTCAACAGGATGGCACTTCCATGTCGGGTGGAGAACAACAAATGCTCGCCATTGCTCGAGCCATGATTGCTAAACCAAAAGTCATTTTGCTCGATGAACCCTCTGAGGGCATCATGCCAGTCTTAGTAGAAGAAATGTTTGAGCTCTTTGCAAAACTGAAGCAGCAAGGCTTAACGATTCTATTGGTTGAGCAAAATGTCCAGCAAGCTTTGAGGATCTCTGACCGCGCTTATATCTTGGATCAGGGAGAAATTGTGTTTCAGGACACTGCTCAGAATCTTCTCAACAACGACGAGATCCAGCAGAAGTATTGCGCTGTTTAGTTCGCTGCTTAGTTCGCTTTTGAGTTAGCCACTTGGTTGATGATTAAATCAAGTGCAACCAATGGCCTAACTGGTGCCAAAAGCTCTCAGGCACCAAGGACAACAACCAAGTTAATATTAAGTAGCGCAGCATCTTGCCGAAAAACATATACATCAGGCACGATTTCCAAGGCAGTCTTAACCACCCTGCTGCAACACACAAGGGGTCACCAAAACCGGGTAACCAAGAAAGCAGCAGCATCTTTGGTCCCCACTCTCCAAGCCAAGCTTTTAGACGACTATCTGTAGTTTCAGCAATGGATTTAATGCGACTGCGAGCGAGCAATCCCAGCCACCAATCCAGCATGCCTCCCAAGGTATTGCCAACCGTAGCCACCAGTATTGCCACCCAATACAAATGGGGATTGAGAGAGATGTAACCAAAGAGAATGGGCTCAGAGCCAACAGGAAGTAGGGTTGCTGAAACAAAGGCGCTAATAAACACTGCTGGAAGACCCACCGAGGGCATGCCAAACCATCCAAAAAAATGCGTGAGTGCGTGCTCCATGAAAAGCATACCCCTTTGAGTAACTTTGTTGGGATTGATTTAATCCCATCTAGGCTATTTTGCCCTGTTTTGTGGATTCTCCATGATTTTCAAATCTTGCTTAAACTAATGCCTTTACAGCAAAAGCAGCACCCATCTTATAAAACGAGAGATTCATGAATCACCCCATTCCCAAGCCTGATCAATATCAAGATATGCGCGAAGCCTTACGCGACCTCTGTAATCGCTTTGATTCGGCTTACTGGCAAAAGATTGATCACGAACGTGGCTATCCAGAGGCATTTGTAACAGCGATGACTGAAGCAGGTTGGTTAGCCGCACTGATTCCAGAAGAATATGGTGGTTCCGGATTGGGCTTGGCAGAAGCCTCTGTCATCATGGAAGAAATTAATTTTTCTGGTGGCAACTCTGGTTCATGCCATGGTCAGATGTACAACATGGGTACGCTACTTCGCCATGGTAGTGAAGCTCAGAAAAAAATGTATCTACCGAAGATTGCCAGTGGTGAGTTGCGCTTACAAAGCATGGCGGTGACTGAACCAACAACAGGTACCGATACCACTAAGCTCAAAACAACTGCAGTCAAAAAAGGTGATAAGTATGTCGTGAATGGTCAGAAGGTTTGGATTTCTCGTATCCAGCACTCAGACCTCATGATTCTCTTGGCGCGCACCACCCCTATTAATGAAGTACAACGTAAATCTGAAGGGATGTCGATTTTTATCGTTAATCTCAAAGATGCTATTGGTAAGGGCATGGAAGTCAGACCTATCGCCAATATGGTGAACCATGAAACCAACGAAGTCTTTTTCGATAACCTAGAAATTCCTGCAGAAAATCTCATCGGTACTGAAGGTCAAGGTTTTAAATACATATTAGATGGCCTCAATGCAGAACGTGTGCTCATTGCTGCTGAATGTATTGGTGATGCCTACTGGTTTATCGATCGTGCACGTCGCTATGCCAATGATCGCGTAGTATTCGATCGCCCGATCGGCAAAAACCAAGGTATTCAATTTCCGATTGCTGATAGCTATATCGAAACAGAAGCAGCCAACTTAATGCGCTTTAAGGCTTGCGAACTCTTTGACAGTCATCAGCCCTGTGGTCCTGAAGCTAATATGTCAAAGTACCTCGCTGCCAAAGCCTCTTGGGAAGCGGCCAACGTTTGCCTCCAAACCCATGGTGGTTTTGGTTTTGCAAATGAATACGATGTAGAGCGTAAATTTAGAGAAACTCGTCTTTATCAAGTAGCCCCGATTTCAACAAACTTGATCTACTCTTATATTGCTGAGCACGTTCTTGGCCTACCAAGATCTTTCTGATTCTGCTAATAGGCCTTTGATATGAGCGTTCGCCCCTTAGACGGAATTACTGTTGTTGCGCTAGAGCATGTGATTGCGGCACCATTCTGCACGCGTCAGCTAGCCGATTTAGGAGCGCGCATCATTAAGATTGAACGCCCTGGTGATGGCGACTTTGCCAGAGGGTATGACACACAAGTCGAGGGACTGTCATCTCACTTTGTATGGGTCAATCGCTCAAAGGAGAGTTTGACGCTCGATCTCAAACAAGAATCAGCAATTGCCGTATTGAAGAATTTATTAAAGACTGCTGATGTCTTCATTCAAAATTTGGCACCTGGTGCAGCAGCCCGCATGGGACTGACTGCAGAAGCCTTGCAAAAAGATAACCCCGGTTTGATTTTGTGCGCCATCTCTGGCTACGGTAACGATGGTCCTTATCGCGATAAAAAAGCCTACGACCTCTTAATTCAGAGTGAGGCTGGCTTTCTATCGATTACTGGTACGCCTGAGACGCCGAGCAAAGCCGGTAACTCCATCGCAGATATTGCTGCCGGCATGTATGCCTACACCAATATTTTGGCCGCGCTATTGCAACGAAGTAAGACTGGTAAAGGTACTGTCATTGATATCTCGATGCTAGAAGCTTTAAGCGAATGGATGAGCTTCCCAATGTATTACGCCTACAAGGGGGCTAATCCACCCTCTAGAAATGGCGCATCGCATGCCACAATTTATCCATACGGCCCCTTTAAAGCGGGCGATGGCAAGACCGTCATGCTGGGTCTTCAAAATGAACGCGAGTGGGCGAAGTTCTGCGAGACCGTACTCGAAAATCCTGCGCTTGCCAAAGATGAGCGCTTCGATAAAAACTTCAAACGTAATGAAAAGCGCGCTGAATTACTAGAAATCATTAACGCCTGTTTTAGCAAACTCAGCTCTGAACAGTTAATTGCTCGCTTAGAGCAGGCGCAGATTGCGAATGCCCATCTAAATGATATGGAAGGCTTGTGGAAGCACGAGCAATTAAAGGCACGCCATCGTTGGACAGAAGTAAACACCCCCAATGGTCAAATCCCCGCACTGCTGCCACCGGGCTTAAATGACAGCTACGAATATCGAATGGACCCCGTGCCATCGGTAGGGCAACATACTGACGCCATCCTCAAAGAGCTGGGTATAGCGGAATCTGAAATCGCTAATATGCGTGCAAGCGGAGCAATTTAAAGTAGCGGCGATGTGAGGTGGGCGGCATTCTCGAGATAGTGATGCCAACGTGGTCGCTTCGCCCAAGTCGTCATGTCTATGAAATCCGATTCGTTTAAATAAGACTGCACTAGTTGGTTCAGCTTGGCGCAGAAATCTTTGTCATAGGCAATCAAGCTAATCTCGAAGTTCAAACGCAAACTGCGTTGGTCAAAATTCACTGATCCAAAGACAGCAATTCTGCTATCCACTAATAAGCTCTTGGTATGTAGCAATCCCCCGCGAAACTCTGCAATCCGCACCCCCGATCGCAATAAATCAGCGTAGTAGCTTTTACTACTCCAGGCAACCAAGGTCGAGTCATTCAACTTGGGAACAATCAGGGTCACTTTCACACCTCGTCTTGCAGAGGCCATGAGGGCCTGCAAGAGACCATCGTCTGGACCAAAGTAAGGAGTCGTAATGGTTAATTCTTCACGGGCATCAATAATGGCCGAGAGCAACACTTGATACAAAATATCATCCCGATATACGGGGCCTGATGCAAGCTCTTGCGCAATGGCAGCCCCCTCAAACGGCGCTGCGGGAGGATTTCTATCATTGAAGTGCGTAATCTTAGGGTTATCAACGCTCCAGTCAAATGAGAAAGTCAGTTCAAACTGTGCTGCTACTGGACCTTCCACTCGAACCATGGCATCAACCCACTCACCCACCCCTGAGTCTTGCTTAAAAGTGCGTGGATCCACCATATTCATACTACCTGTCCACACGATGGAGCCATCAACGACAAATATTTTTCGGTGTAATCTCAGATCTGCCCGTCGAAACTGAAAGCGCCCCACCTGAATTGGTAATGCTTCCGTTACTTGAATACCAGTATTGCGAAAACGCGCTGGCCATTTAGATTTAAACCAAGCAGAGCTACCTAAAGAATCTAATAGCACTTTACATGACACGCCACGTTTGGCAGCAGCGATTAAAGCCTCTCCAACACGGTCTGCATCTCCACCTAAAGCCCAAATATAAAACTCGAGGTGAAGACTTTTCTTAGCTGCATTAATCTCGTCAATAAAGCATTGCAAAATTTCGAGAGAGTTTGTATGCAGCTCAAGCTTGTTACCAGCCACAACCGGAGAGCCATTCTTAGCCTCTGCTAAAAGGCTTAAAGCTCTGTCCTCTAAAGGCATCCCCAGCCTATCCTTGGCGTATTGCTGACGCATGTTCTCAGTGATCTTTTCATATTCACGATTCATGCGAGTAATTTTTCGCGTTAATTTTCGACCTACCGGACGCTCACCAATCAGGACATATAAACCGATTCCTAACACTGGAAAAGTCATCACAATAAAGATCCAGGCAAAGGCAACGCCAACTGGCCTTCTCACCGCAATAATGACGCCAATAAAATAAGTGACCAAGAAAAAATGGGCGAAGAGTAGCCAATTCAAGTTCAGCTCAAATGTATGTTTTAAAAATAAGCTTAGTAGGTCATTCATATCAGTTCCAGTTCTGCTGCAATGCCCAAATGATCAGACAATTTCATCCATTCATGCAAAATTTCTGCTGAATGGATCTTGAGTCCACGAACATAAATGCGATCCATGGGTAATAAGGGCTTCACGCTAGGAAAGGTCTTTGCTGGTGTGCCCGTTAAGACTTCAAACACCTCTTCAAACCCTGCAAGCCGCATAGGGGCACTCACACGGTTACGCCAGTCATTAAAGTCGCCAGCAACAATCGTTGGCGCGTCATTCGTCAATTCTCCAATATAACGAATAATCTCTTCTAATTGACGTTCCCTACCCCGTTCAAATAAAGCGAGGTGCACACAAAAACAATGGATCTCTGAGCTTCCATTACCCAACTGAATCACGCTATGCAATAGTCCACGCCTCTCAAAACGATAGGCAGAGATATCGTAATTTTTACCCTTATGCAAAGGGTGTTTTGACAATATCGCGTTACCGTGATGACCATCTGGATATTCCACATTTTTACCGTAGTGCCAGTCATGCCAAAAATCTTCAGAGAGGAAATGGGTTAACTCAGTAAGAGGCCATTGACCAAATCGCCGAATTCTACCGCGATGCTCTTGCTGCAGCTCTTGAAGAAACAATAAATCCGGATGATGACTTCGCATCTTTTGACGCAACTGATAAATAGTGGAATGGCGATGCAGAGGTGATATACCTTTATGCACATTCATACTCATCACCGTAAAACGACTAACTTTAATTTTGGTCATTCACTCTGCCCTGCTGCGCGCTGGCGACGTACGCGAGCTAAATAGATCTCACCTTCCACCAGCTCTTGGCACTGCATACATTTATTACAAATAGATGCTTGGTCCCTCAACTCATCAATCGAGTCGATAGGATGGGTGTCTAGGTATTCGCGCAGGTCAATATCCAAGACCTCGTTGCAGAGGCAGACTACTTCAGCCATAAGTCACAAATTAGGGGTATGAGTCTCATTAAACTCATTTTGCCATTGCCTTGATAGAATCGACCGCATGTTGAACGCTTTTTCAGATGCCTTTGCACTTCTTGCCCACCTAGACGGTGGAGTGCTAGGGATCGTCCTGGTCTCCCTACAGGTCAGTTTGACTGCCCTCTTCTTTGGGGTTCTGTTTGGACTTCCAATCGGCGCCCTTTTAGCGACCGAAGAATTTACTGGCAAGAAAACCGTGATCGTGACCCTCAATACCCTCATGGGTGTACCCACGGTCATTATTGGGGTGATTGTTTACCTGCTTCTCTCTCGTACAGGGCCTTTAGGGACGTGGGGATGGCTTTTCACACCCAAGGGCATGATTGTGGCCCAAACACTGCTAACAACACCCTTAATTGCAGCCTTAAGCAGGCAAATTCTGGAAGATTCCTGGAAGATTCATCGGGATTCATTTATGAGCTTACGTCTGCCACTACTATCTCGCTATCAGTGGCTCATCTGGGACTGCCGCTTTTCGCTGACCATTGCCGTGCTAGCTGGTCTTGCCAGAGCAATTTCCGAGGTAGGGGCAGTCATGATTGTGGGCGGCAATATTCAAAACTCGACTCGAACCATGACTACTGCAATTGCACTAGAAACCAGTAAAGGCGACTTACCATTGGCACTTGCTTTAGGCATCGTGTTGCTGGGAATCGTATTGATTGCAAACCTATTTACTTTTATTGTTCGTCAAATGGTGGAGCGTCGCTATGGCTGATTTGACAGAGCAATTTGAAAAGTACATTGAACTGAAAGACATTACTGTCCTTAGTAATGGTCGAACCATTCTCAACATACCTCATGCCATCATTCCGGCCGATCGGATTACAGCATGCATAGGGCCAAACGGGGCTGGTAAAACTACGCTCTTAAAACTACTCGATGGCCTAATCAAGCCTGATACCGGAACAATGAACTATTCCTTTAGAAATAAGACCGCATTGGTTTTACATCACACACCCATGATTAAAGCCTCAGCTAGAACCAATATCAGCCTGGTGAGAGATGCAGATTCTGCAATCACTTTGAGTGAGATTGATCAAGTGATTGAGCGGGTGGGGCTCAAGAATTTAAGTGCTAGCCCAGCACACAAGTTATCGGCTGGCGAAAGACAGAAACTGTGCCTTGGTAGAGCTATTTTGCAAAAACCGAATTTGGTGTTGCTAGATGAACCCACTGCAAACCTCGATCCTAGCGCCACCGAGCAAGTTGAAGACATCATTCGAGAATTTAATCAACAAGGATCTGATGTGATTTTTTCCTCGCACCAACTCGCACAAGTACAAAGGCTTGCGCAGTACATCCTCTTTATTGATCAAGGCGAGATAAAAGAAAAGGGACCCGTAGGCCCCTTCTTTTCAAATCCTCAAACATCAGCAGCGAAGCGTTACTTACATCAAGAATTGCTAGCTGATTAGAGGCTAATCAATTACTTTGCTGCAGGTGCGGCGGGCGCAGGTGCAGCTGCTGCAGCAACTGGCGCCACAAACGGTGGCGGCGCTACACAAGCTGCAGGTGCAGCAGTTCCAGATACTTTATAGCGTTCAGCCACTCGATTTTGAGCTTGGCAGAGTTGAAATGCCCCTACTCTATCGCCGTAAGCAGTTTTAGCTTTCGCCAAAGTGGCAGCTTCTTGTGCCTCAGGAGTTAATGGTGGCAATGTTGCCATCACTGATGCACTAGTTAGCGCGCAGAATATTAAAGCAATGATCTTTTTCATGGCTTTGTCCTTATTTATTAACCTTGTTGTACCAAAGCTCATGATGCTCCTTAGCCCAAGTAGCATCAACGTAGCCAGACATCATGCCGTCTGAGGAGCCTTGCATACCAATTGAACCAATATAAATATGACCCATGGCCATCGTAGTCATCAGAACTGCCGCACCGCCGTGAATAATGTTGGCAATCTGCATCGTGCCGCGAATGTATTCAACTTGCATAAATGGCACGATCATGTCTAGCACAAGACCAGATGCAGAGATCACTAAGCCCAAGAAAGTCATACCAAACCAGAACCAAATTTTCTCGCCAAAGTTAAAGAAACCTGCGGGCGGATGCTTTCCACCAAGCATTCCGCCAAATGACATGAGCCAGTTAAGATCACCTTCGCCAGGAATATTTCTGGTAGCAAACAACAGGAAGAAAATAATGATGCTCAGTGTAAACAGCGGGCCAGAATAATTATGGATATTCTTGCAAACCATCAAGAATGACCCAAATGCAGCGCCACCCATTAAAGGCATTGCGAAATACTTTCCGTACAAAATCAACATGCCAGTGAAAGCAAGTCCAACAAAGCTAATCGCCATCACCCAGTGAGTGAAGCGCTCGAAGCCATTAAAACGCTTGATTTTTTGCCCGGATAACGGCGCATGCAATTTGATTGGGCCTTTGATAATAAAGACAGCTGCAATGCCAAAGAAAGCAATCGCCAATAGCCAGCCACCGAAGACGGTAATCACTCCATTGCGAATCACGCGCCACTGCTCACCAGAGCGCTGAATCAGGACACTAGCTTCTTTGTCTGGAATGCTGACATAGTTATATGGGTCGCTATTCGCAGAAGTAAAGATGGATGGGTTAGCTGGCTGAGCTTGCGCTTGCGTACCATTAGCCAAGCTATTCGGATTTGCTGGCACAGACGCAGGTGGAACATCCACCCCGCTAGGCGAAGGCAAGGGTGCCATTGGCCCACGCTCAGCAAAGCTCATGCCGCTCGCCAGAGTGAGTGACAAACCTGCAGCCATCGCCAAAGTGCGTAGAACTTTAGAAAATGATCGTTTCATACACATATCCTTAAACGTTTTCGTTTTATTTATTGTTATTTAGTTGATCACTTAACGCGACTGTATTCGTTTTGACCTTGGTTACGCTTGTCAATCGACTCAGTCCAACTGGCTTGATTTTTTGGGGTCCAGTTTTTGGTCATGAAGCCATTGTCCGCACCCATGTATGGTGCAACATCAGGTCGCTTAGCAGCTTTTGCTGCAATTTCTGGCGGCTCAGAGCAAGCTGCTAACAGCGTTGCTGCTGCAAAACACAAACCGAGAGTTTTGAAATTAAATTTCATTATTTCGCTCCTGGAATTTTTGCAGCAGGCGTTGGAGTTGGCGCTGGTGTGTCTGGACCACCATAAGCAGTAGTCCAACCAAAAGCCTTAGAGCCAGCGTACTTGCCATTCTTCTCACGAGTAGCAACACGATTATTGAAGATGCCAGAAATAATATCGCTATCACCACCAATCAAAGCCTTGGTAGAGCACATTTCAGCGCAGAGAGGTAACTTACCTTCTGCCAAGCGATTACGGCCATATTTCTCAAATTCAGCAACGCTGCCATTCGCTTCTGGACCGCCACTACAGAATGTGCACTTATCCATCTTGCTACGAGTACCGAAAGCACCTTGACTCAAAAATTGTGGGGCGCCAAACGGGCATGCAAAAGAGCAGTAACCGCAACCGATACAAATATCTTTGTCATGAAGCACAACACCTTCATCGGTACGGTAGAAGCAATCGACTGGACACACTGCCATACAAGGAGCATCAGTACAGTGCATACAGGCCACTGAAATTGATTTTTCTTGGCCGATAATGCCATCGTTTACCGTAACTACACGGCGGCGATTTACACCCCAAGGTACTTCGTTGTCGTTCTTACAAGCAGTGACACAACCGTTGCATTCGATGCATCGTTCTGTGTCGCAGATAAATTTCATTCTTGCCATTGTGTTCTCCTGACTTTATTTTTTAACTTAGGCAAATTTTTCGATTTGGCACATGGTGGTTTTAGTTTCTTGCATCATCGTCACCTGGTCATAACCATATGTAGTCGCAGTATTAACCGCCTCGCCTAGCACGATTGGAGCAGCGCCCTCTGGATAATATTTACGCAAGTCTGCGCCCTGCCACCACCCACCAAAGTGGAATGGTACAAAAGCAGTTCCTTGGTCAACGCGCTCAGTAACTAATGCACGTACTTTGATCTTGGCGCCAGTTGGCGACTTGACCCAAACATAATCCCAGTTCTTAATGCCGCGATCTGCTGCAGCCTTAGGATTAATCTCCACAAAGTTTTCTTGCTGGAGTTCTGCCAACCATGGGTTAGAACGGGTCTCATCACCACCACCTTCGTATTCAACCAAGCGACCAGAAGTCAGAATGATTGGGAACTTCTCATATAACTTCTCGTTCAAGTTTTGATCTTGAACAGTCTTATAGAGAGTTGGTAAGCGCCAGAAATTCTTCTTGTCTGCAGAAGTTGGATACTTGCGCATCATCGGTGCGTTGGTACTGTAAAGCGCTTCACGGTGAATTGGAACTGGGTCTGGGAAGTTCCAAACAACTGCCCGCGCTTTGGCATTTCCAAATGGATGGCAACCGTTCTTCATCACAACGCGTTGGATACCACCAGACAAATCGGTCTTCCAGTTTTTACCTTCAGCGAGTTTTTTCTCATCTTCGGTTAACTGATCCCACCAACCTAATTTCTTCACAAAGACGTGGTCAAACTCTGGGTAGCCAGTAGTAATAGCAGCACCCTTGGAATGAGACCCATCCCCGGCTAACAAACTCACTCCTTCACGCTCAACACCGAAGTTCGCGCGGAAGTTACCACCACCCTCCATCACACTCTTGCTGGTGTCATAGAGGTTTGGTGAACCTGGATGTTTAATTGCGGCTGTGCCGTAGCAAGGCCAAGGCAAGCCATAGTAGTCGCCTGTTGTGTCGTACCCAGTCACTGGATCAACTCCACCACGAGACTTCAAGGTCTTCGGATCAAATGTTGCAACCATTCTCATGTGTGCTTTGAGACGCTCAGGCGTTTGACCGGTGTAACCAATCGTCCAGACAGAACGATTAATTTCGCGCAGGATATCTTCAATCTGCGGCTCCTTCCATTGCTTACCAGCAAATTTAGTGCTGAGCATCTTGTAGTTCTTGGATAGCTCTTGACCAAAACCTAAGCGATCAGCAAAAGCTTGCATGATCACATGGTCAGGAACAGATTCAAACAATGGATCGATCACTTTCTCACGCCACTGCAATGAGCGGTTTGATGCAGTAGCAGTGCCACAAGTCTCAAACTGGGTTGCTGCTGGCAACAAATAGACATTGCGATTCTTATTAACGGCTTGACCTTCTGCTGATGGCATTGCAGCCATTGCAGCGGTTGCACTTGGATAAGGATCCACTACCACCAAAAGATCCAACTTATCCATCGCACGCTTCATATCTAAGCCGCGAGTTTGTGAGTTTGGAGCATGGCCCCAAAAGAACAAACCTTTCACATTAGTCTGCTGATCAATCATGTCGTTCTTTTCAAGAACAGCATCAACCCAACGAGAAACAGTAGTACCTGACTTCTCCATCATGTCTGGTGCATAGCGACCTTTAATCCAGTCGTAATCAACACCCCACACTGTTGCGAAGTGCTTCCATGAACCTGCCGCCAAGCCATAGTAACCAGGCAATGAATCTGGGTTAGGACCTACGTCAGTTGCACCTTGAACGTTATCGTGGCCGCGGAAAATATTAGTACCGCCACCAGACTTACCGACGTTACCTAAAGCCAATTGCAAGATACAGGAGGCACGCACCATTGCATTACCAATGGTGTGCTGGGTTTGACCCATACACCAAACAACTGTACTCGGACGATTTGTTGCCATAGTCTTAGCTACTTGATAAACCTGTGCCTCTGGAACACCGCAAGCCTCTTCAACTGCAGCAGGCGTCCACTTTTCCATCACTTCTTTGCGGATCTCATCCATACCGTAAACGCGGTCGTTGATGTACTTCTTATCTTCCCAGCCGTTTTTGAAGATGTGATACAGAACGCCGAACAAGAAAGGAATGTCGCTACCTGAACGAATACGAACATACTGATCTGACTTAGCAGCAGTACGGGTGTAACGTGGATCAACCACAATCACTTTGCAACCATTTTCCTTGGCATGCAAAAGACTCAACATGGATACAGGATGAGCTTCAGCAGCGTTGGAGCCGATATACATGGCTGCCTTGGCATTCATCATGTCGTTATAGCTATTGGTCATCGCGCCATAACCCCAGGTATTGGCTACCCCAGCAACTGTGGTCGAGTGACAGATACGCGCCTGATGGTCTGTATTGTTGGTACCAAAGAAAGAGACCCACTTACGCAGTAAGTAGGCCTGTTCATTGTTGTGCTTTGATGATCCAATAAAGAACATCGCATCTGGAGAATACTTCTCGCGAATACTCTTCATCTGAGCAGTAATTTCTGTGAGCGCTTGATCCCAAGAAATGCGTTGATACTTTCCATCCACCAGCTTCATTGGATAACGCAGGCGATAGTCACCGTGACCATGCTCACGCAATGAAGCCCCTTTTGCGCAGTAGGCGCCCATATTAATTGGGGAATCAAAAACAGAATCTTGACGAACCCAAACACCATTCTCAACAGTAGCATCGGTAGCGCAGCCAACTGAGCAATGGGTACAAATGGTTCTTTTGACTTCGATCTTACCTTTGCCGTCCAGCATCGCTTTACTTTGCTCGGCTGAGACCTTTTGAACCATCGTCAACTGGCTCGCAGCTATACCAGCACCGACACCGACGCCTGAACGCTTTAGGAATGTTCGACGATCCATCGTCGGCACCGCTGCTTTTAGACCGCGCGATAAGCTACCAATCAAGTGTGATGTGGAACGACTGCTTTGGGGGGTATTTGATTTACGAGTCAGACTCATATGTTGTCCCTGGGATAGTTTTTTATTTAATAACGATTAATCAATATCAGCTGAAATCAAGTCTTTAGAGCATGGTGCTTTCGTAATACTTACGCATGTGCGCAGTAATCGTTTGGCCTTTGCTCTGATCTTTTACAGTGCTACCAATTTCTTGAATAACCGCCTTACCAATAGAGGTTTGGGAGGCTACGGCAACTGCACCTACTGCAGCGCCTGCACCAATAAAGAAGTTACGGCGAGATGGCTTATTTTCTTCGCTAGATACAACTTTGGATTTCGTGCTCATGGCATGCTCCTATTTGGTTATTCTTGATATTCGTCAAGTGTAATTCGTATTTGCATTTTTGACACTTATATGACTTGTAGGGCTAACTAGGGCTTTCCCTTTATTGCAATGCAACATTAAATCATGTCAAAACTTTGCCCCTCAATCGCTAGGAATTCTCGGGTTAGCGCGGCGATTGGACGATACAAATGCATCTCGGGAATGTCTTCAATCGCATCACATAAGTCCTCAAACCAAGGGCGAATATGCGCATTGAAAAAAACCCTTTGATTTGTAAGGTTTGATATCTCTACATCGTCACCCGCAATCAAATAACGCATCACCTCACAAAGTGCTGAGACGTGGTCTTCGGTTTCAGTAACCTCTTCGGCCGACTCAAGACCAAATTCCTCCAGTGCTTTACGAATATTGACCAAGGGCTTTTCATTTAAATGACCAGCCATATAGAAAGAGCCATTAAGAACCACATTAGGCTTGCCTACACTAATAAAGTTCAGATCAAACTCATCATGCCAAGCTTTGGCTGGATTGTTCTTGGCTACCTCAACAACATCCATCCAGGCTTTGGCCAAAGGCGCCTCATCGCTTGCATCCTGCTGGTCTGCAGTAGCCACAATTTGATCAAGCAACTCTTGATCTGGTGGCAAATGAAAAAATCTGGCGATCAGACCATAAAGATCCGCTCTCGCCAAATCCTCTGGCAGGCCTACATCACCTACTTCAGTTGATGCATTCTCTTTTTCGCTCATGTTTCTTTTTTCACCATATCCACTACTCGACAATCACCACACATCTTTAATCTATCCATTGCCGCTCCAGCAAAGGCACCATGAGCACCAAGCTTAGTCAGCATGAGATCAACCATCTTCGCCGTACCGAAGGGCTTTCCACAACTGATGCAATGAAACGCAAGCGTTTCATTCAGCACCACCTTCTGTTTCCGTTGCTCAACTGTTTGTAGGCGTGGCATTAAGGTGAGAGCATGCTCGGGACAAGTTTGCGCACAAATGCCACATTGCACACAATGCTTCTCAATAAACGACAATATGGGTTCATCAGGATTATCGAGCAGCGCGCCCTCCGGACAGCTGCTGACACAAGACATGCATAAAGTGCAAGCGTCTTTGTTAATTGCCAGACCACCTAATAAAGAATTGTTTGGCAAAGCCACGCCCAACTCAGGCAATGGTGTCTTTGCTTGCTTTTGTAGATGCTCTAGCGCAGCTTCTAAGGTTTCACGCTTTTGATTGGAGAGGCCATAACTGGCGGGGGTGCACATGACATCCAGAGCGCCCCGTTGACACAGCGTGCCCATGGCTTTTGATAGACCTTGAAGATCGTCTACAGAATCAGCCATTACCAATTGAATGCGCGCTTCAAAGCCATAGGCTTGCAAAATGGCATTCGCTAATTGAGCCTGCTCTTCAAGAGCGGCACGATAAGCCGGATCTTCATCACCACTCAATAGCATGATGACTTCAGCAAAGCCGTAGGTTAAAGCCCCTAACCAGAGATCTAAGCCAGTAGAGGCAATATGTTCTATGCCATAAGGAATAACAAATGATGGCAGTCCTTCATATTGTTTTGGCATCACATGCGCGGAGCGGCCCAAGCCATCAATCATGCGAGTGCCAGCCTTCAAGGTATGTAAGAGCAAGCTTGGGGCGACTGATTGATTGAGCTTTTTGGCTTCAGCATGAAAAACGCTAGCCAAGGTTTTTAATTCTTTACCTTGATGCGGCACGCTTGGATAGTTATAGCGCATCGCCCCCGATGGGCATACAGTCGAGCAAGCACCACAACCCATGCAAAGATTAGGATTGACTTCAACGCTACCTTGCCCATTTTTAAAGATAGAACGGATTGCACCGGTAGAGCAGACATCAATACAGGCACTACAGCCTACTTTACCGTTGCGTCCATGGGCACAAACTTTTTCGTTGTAGGCAAAATATTTAGGCTTCTCAAACTCACCCACCATCTCTAATAATTGATTTACAACTAATGCTTGATCAAGAGGATCTTTACCAGGAGCAAAGTAGCCCTGAGGAGTTTGGCTCATCGGCATTTTTGGATCTGCGCGTAAATCCAAGATCAAATCAAATTCGGCGCTGCGTTTACGTTCCACACGATCAAATGCAATGGCGCCAATACTGGCACAGGCGGTCACACAGTCTCGATGGGATTTACATTTGTCTAAATCAATTTGAAATGAGAGATCAATGGCATTTTCAGGGCAGACTTCAACGCAAGCCCCGCAACGAGTACACATCTCCGGATCAATTGGGTTTTGTAAATCCCAATCTACTGAGAAATTACCCAGATAGCCCTCAAGCTTAGTCACTACGCCGGTATAAATGGGATAGTTGCGCACTAAAGGCAAATCACCCGACTCGGTACACAACACAGAGATATCCAAAGAAGCGCCAAGCTTTTCTGCCCAAGGTAAGACCTGAGATCCAGGGCCTACTAATAACAATCTTCCCTGACTTTCATAATTCACCACAGGCACAGGCTCAGCTTCGGGCATATCAGCCAAAGCCAAAAGTGCCGCAATCTTAGGTCCTGATAATTTTGCTTCTTGCGTCCAACCGGCAACTTCGCGAATATTGACAAAGCGCAATGGCGCCACCAAAGGCTTTTCAGATTGCTCTGCTAATTCAGCAAAGAGTGCTCCCTCTTGCGTGCAAGCTACGACTAGAGAGTCAGAACCATCCAGGGCTTTTAAAAAAGATCCGACTTCCTGTCGACATAAGGAACGATGTACTGAAACACCCAAAGCCTTCGCATCCAAAGGCATCGTGCCATTACAGTTACAGACTAATTTTTGACTCATTGACAACCTTCTTAGGTTTTTTTCTGCTCTGACGCAAGCGGCATTTCATCCAGACTGGCAGATTTTTCCTGCGCTTGGATTTGAGTGGATGTTAAATCACTTTGTGTGGGAGCCCCTAAAGTGGCTTGATCAGGCTCTGCTGCTTTAGTAATCCCAGCGGGCCCTTTCTTTTGATCAGCTTCATCACTACTCTTCTTGAAGAGATTAAGCATATCGCTTTGGACCATTCTTTCTAGCATGCCAGGTGGTAAAGGATCCGGCTTGGAATAGTCATCAATATAGATATCTAGACCATCCATCACATTGAAATGGGGATCAGTAAACATCTTCTTAAGAGCGGCCTGCTGAACAGCAGGATCAACATCCGGTTTCATAAATGCAGAAAAGTCCGGCGCAAAGCGATCGATCTTTTCGACATCATCTAAAGTCGGTGGCGGTGGCACCTCAGGATCTGGCGCATTCATTTCTGCATTTGTCTGAGCTAGTGGCTGAGTAGCTTCTTTTTGTTGCTCCGCTACTTCATCCTCTTTGCCTGCCTTACGGCGTGACCAGCGACTTAGAAAACCATCTGCCATCATTCCTCCGCTGAGCGCTCGGCGCCTTTAAATGATGCTGGCTTGTGCCGTTTTTTGGGCTCAGGTCGATAATTTTCATTGACATACTCTTGCAGCCAAGAGGCATGCTCATCATTCATGGGAACAGTGTCCACTGACTCTCCCCCATCAAGCAATCGCGCTGCTTCGTTATAGCTCACACAGATACGATGAGGAACGGCAATAGTGACTTCCGCTTTAGCCATCTCAAGTGATTGCGCATCAATATAGCGATCAATCTCTTCTTCCAAGCGCCACATCACAAACCATGCGGGTGTTGTTGCAGAAACATTCAGGTAATAGCCTTCAGCCTCATCAGGAAAAAGATTTAATTCAAAGCCGGTGAATAACCAAGATTCACCCTCGGCATCACGACCCAAGAACTGCCCTGAGATAGCGCTATTTTGATTGGCATTGAATTGTCCAAAATCAGGGAGCACTTCCTGAGGAACCCATCGGTATGACACCCATGGGTTATCCATATTTTGTTTACGCATTAGCACTGCAAAGCGCATAAGTACCCAGCGCCTTAGGTGTTCTGAACCACAATGTTCGGAAATTTGCTGCTCATATCTTTTGACAGAGTAGCAACACGAATAGCGACTTGTCTTGCGATGTTCTTATAGATTGCACTAATGGCTCCATCCGGGTCAGCAACCACAGTTGGACGGCCAGCATCTGCCTGTTCACGAATCGATAAATTCAGTGGCAATGAACCCAAGAAATCAACGCCATACTCTTTGCACATTTTTTCACCGCCACCACTACCAAAAACATGCTCTTCATGACCGCACTGAGTGCAAACATAAGTACTCATATTTTCAATAATGCCGATGATCGGCACACCGACTTTCTCAAACATCTTTAAACCTTTGCGAGCATCCAACAGTGCGATGTCCTGCGGCGTAGTCACAATGACCGAGCCGGTAACAGGCACCTTTTGCGATAAGGTCAACTGGATATCACCAGTGCCTGGTGGCATATCAACAATCAAGTAATCTAGATCACGCCAGCGGGTTTGACGCAGCAGTTGCTCCAAAGCAGAAGTCACCATAGGACCACGCCATACCATTGGTGCATCTTCTTCAATTAAGAAACCAATAGAGCTAGCTTGCAAGCCATGACCTTCCATTGGCTCAATCGTATTCTCTTCAACAGATTCTGGTCTACCGGTAATACCTAACATCATGGGCTGACTTGGCCCATAGATATCGGCATCTAATATTCCGACTTGCGCACCTTCAGCTGCTAACGCTAATGCCAAATTCACAGCAGTGGTTGATTTACCAACTCCACCCTTACCACTCGCAACAGCAATAATATTTTTCACGCCCGGCAATAATTTAACGCCCCGTTGCACAGCATGCGCGACAACCTGACTGCTCACATTCACGCTGACGTTTTTAACCCCAGGCAATGCGCGCACAGCATTGATAACGGATTTACGAATCAAATCAAATTGACTTTTAGCGGGATACCCCAAAACAATATCGAACGAAACATCGCCATCTTCAATACGCAAATTTTTGAGGTTTTTAGCTGTTACAAAGTCGATCTTTGTATTGGGATCAAGCAAGCCCTTAAGGGCTCCTTGTACAGCTTCTACAGTAACTGACACTACTTTCTCCTATGCTCAGTAGCTCTGAATACATTTTCAGAACTGCTTTAATTAATTTTTGGAACATCAAGTAGATTAACCGCACCAGCAAAACTTTGCTGAGCAGGTGCTTATGGATCTCTTGGTAATTATTGAATAACCGGAAAACCTGCTTCCGTAATGATCTGACTGGCCTGCGCAGCCGATAAGGAAGTTTCTAGATTGACCATCTGAGATGGCAAATCAGCCTGTACTGTAGCTTGCGGATCCTGAGCTTGAATTGCCCTCGTTACGGCATTAATACAGCCCCCACAGGTCATTCCGGATACTTTAAGACTCAACATATCAACCTTTTTGCATTGAATTTAATTGGCATGAAGTAGATTATCTTCCATATGAACACCCTAAAAGAGATGAGTTCTGAGCTTTTTACCTTAGATATTGGTGGAATGACCTGTGCCTCTTGCGTTGGGCGGGTTGAAAAGGCGCTTCATCAGATCCCTGGAGTAGAAGCTGCCAGCGTCAATTTAGCAACTGAGCAAGCCAGAATTCGCCTCAATACATCATCCCCTAGCAACATTGCTGAGGTTATTGCGGCAGTGAATAAAACCGGTTATGAAGCGCGCTTGAGCAATCCCCACTCAAGTGCAGAGATAAAACCCTCGCATTCATTTTGGGGGTCAGATGGTCTGGGTAGAGTGTTACTGAGTTTTGCTTTATCAGCTCCACTCATCTTGCCAATGCTGTTGATGCCCTTTGGGATTCATTGGGCGCTATCTCCCAAATGGCAACTGCTCTTAGCAAGTCCAGTGCAATTTTGGCTTGGGTGGCGATTTTATAAGTCTGGTTTTAAAGCACTCCTGTCAGGCGTTGGCAATATGGATTTACTAGTTGCCATTGGGACAAGTGCTGCTTATGGTTTGAGCGTATCTCAAATGCTGACTTCACCGCATGCAGTTCATGAGCTCTATTTGGAGGGGTCTGCTGTCATTATTTGTATGGTGCTTCTAGGAAAATGGTTAGAGGCTCGTGCAAAGCAACAAACTAGTGAAGCGATACGAGCACTACAAAAACTTTGGCCAGAGCATGCAAAAGTCCTTGACCCTAGCATTGATATCGCAGAGGGTGTTCCACTCGACCAATATCGCGATCTCCCTCTAGAGCAGGTTTTCCCTAAAGACCGTGTATTGGTTTTACCTGGGGAGCGCATTCCTGTAGATGGCTTCATCTTGCTTGGATCTAGCCATGTAGATGAATCGCTCCTGACCGGAGAAAGTGAGCCAGTTAAAAAAATACTGGGTGCAAAAGTCATTGGTGGATCACTGAATGGCGAAGGCTTACTGGTGGTTGAGGCGCAAGCTGTTGGCGTAGAAAGTGTTCTTTCCCAAATCATTTCATTAGTAGAAGATGCGCAAACCCAAAAAGCGCCCATTCAAAAATTAGTAGATCAAGTCAGTGCAATCTTTGTACCGAGCGTGATTGTGATTGCCATCATCACTGGATTGGTAAATTGGTTTTACCTGGACTCTGCATCGATTGCCATACTGAGAGCAGTCTCTGTCCTAGTGATTGCTTGCCCTTGCGCTCTTGGCTTAGCAACACCTGCAGCCATCATGGCAGGAACTGGTATTGCAGCGCGCTTTGGTATTTTAATTAAAGACCCTCAAGTACTTGAGTTAGCACACCGCTTAAGTATTGTTGCGTTTGATAAAACAGGTACTCTCACGATTGGTAAACCCAGGCTTCTCAATATCATTTCATTTACTGATTCTGTAGATGAAGATGCCATCTTAGCGAGTGCTGCAGGCTTGCAATTGGGCAGCGAGCATCCCTTAGCTAAAGCCTTGCTAGATGCAGCTAAACAAAAAGGGGTCAGCCCAATACCACCCTTGAAAAGTAAGGCGCTAGCAGGTATTGGCATTAGCGGTAAACCGAGTGCTGGTAGTTGGATGGGGCAAAGCCTCTGCTTACAAAGTGTTGCCTCACTAGATGCAAATCCACATCAAGCAGACATTATTCAAAAAGCACAAGTGTGTTTCGATGCAGGGCAGACTGTTTCTGTGCTCATGAATGAAGCTACTTCGTCTCCGATTGCGATCGTTGCCTTTGGTGATGAACTCAAACCGAATGCCAAAGAGGCGATCGCTTCTTTACAGCAACTGCACATTCGTACCGTGATGCTCTCGGGTGATAACACTGCGGCAGCAAATCGCGTGGGTCAGTCCATCGGGATCGATGAAGTCTTTGCGCAGGTGATGCCAAGCAACAAAGCAGATATTATTCAGAAACTGCAATCCTCTCAAAAAGATGGTGATCGTCATTGGGTGGCGATGGTAGGTGATGGCATCAATGATGCTCCCGCTCTCGCAACAGCAGATGTTGGTATGGCCATGTCTACCGGTACTGATGTTGCAATGCAGGCTGCAGGCATTACTTTGATGCGTGGAGATCCCACTTTGGTGGCGGATGCTATTGATATCTCCAAGAGAACCTGGAGAAAGATTCAGCAAAACTTATTCTGGGCTTTTATCTTCAACTCCACCGGAATTCCGTTGGCAGCACTAGGCTATCTCTCACCAATGCTCGCCGGCAGTGCCATGGCACTCTCGAGCTTTTGCGTTCTGAGTAACGCCTTGCTCCTAAAACGCTGGCGTCCCTCTCACGCGTAAGCAATCCTTATTTGGGGATTTTACGAATGAGCTCAATATCGCCATAAATAGCGCGTGTTTCTGACTTTGTATTATCAGTATCGGTTAATAAGGCAATCCCAATGACTTCACCAGGAGCCTCACCATAAGCATGTCTGTAATCAGCAGCAAGATCACGTTGATGTTTGTGCCAATTTCCTAAATTTTCCCAACCAGAATCCACCACAATCATTTTGATACGCGAGGTATGCGCATTGGTAATGACCGTGTCGATAGGAGACTTACCTGACCAGATATACATCAAAGTAGCGTATGGCATTTCTTGACCGCTAATGAGATTGGCCATCTCAAATGTCATTTTTTCTTTTAAAGAAAGTTTTGATTTATTGCCATCAAAGGCGACCAAAATTCTTAAGGGCGCATCATCTTGATAACTCTCAGCATTGTCAGCATCAGGCAAAGCGCCTAAAGCCTTCCATTCCCACTGTAACCATAAATTATTTGCTTGACGTGGGCGCAATTTCACCGCCAACCCTGAAGCAGAGGTTTTGGAGTTGGCACTCAAAACAGTTTTGCCTTGGTAAGTTTCTAGGCGATAAACCGTATTCTTTTTATAAGGAGCAATGCGATAGAAATTCCAGCCATTAGGCATCCCATCGCGCGGAGTCTCCGCCGAAAATTTTGGCAACTCATCTTGTGCAGGAATTTGAGCGACATTAAAAGCCTGCCCTGACTCATTTTGCACTGACCCGCCACCCAGCCCTGCGCAAGCCGTTAGAGCCAGCGCAATGCAGACAATGAAGAAAAGGGAAAGGAGCTTGGGCATGGGCTAATTGTCCCAATTATTGACCTAAGTAAGTCTAAAATCAAAGTATGCGCCGACAATCTCCCTCTAGCTGGGCTGCAATCTGCATCTGTATTGCAGCAGTGGTGCACTTTGCTCTAGGCTTTGCGATTGAATTCTCGGTTGATGAAGCGCATTACGCACTGTATGCACAGCACCTAGCGTGGAGCTATTTTGATCATCCGCCACTCGTTGGCTGGATTCAGTGGCCACTAGTAGCACTCACCTCCTCCGAAGGCATTATTCGATTGATCCCAGAGCTGCTCTGGGTACTTTCCTGTTTCTTGGTTTATCAAGTGACTTTGGAGGTGCATCACTTTATCCAAGGACGTAACGCTGGATATCTGACAAGTGCACTACCTTCGTCTAACACTTGCGGACTCATGGCAGTACTAGCCATTATTGCGGCACCAATGCCACATGTATTAGCAATTGGCTTGTTACCCGACAGCTTACTCATTCCGCTGAGTCTAGGTCTGATGTTGATGGCAATACGCTGGTTAATGAAAGATCACTTCAGCATTGCTGATTGGCTTATCACTGGAGTATTACTTGGATTAGCAGGGCTCAGTAAATATACTGCCGTGTTTACTGCAATGGCATTGCTGCTGATTTTTTTAAGTAGTCCTAGAAAACCTTGGATTAACAAAATTGGTTTTTGGCTTGCTGCAATTGTTGCTCTTCTACTCATTAGTCCTGTTCTATATTGGAATTGGACTCATGACTGGATCTCATTTAAATATCAAGTGGCTCATGGAGCTGGCAGTGTTTGGCTCTGGCGCAGATTTGGTGGCTACCTGGCTATCCAAGTGGTGGTCTATGGACCCCTACTCATTTTAGGTGCCTACCTTTTTATTAAACATTGTATTCACGGCACCAGACTAGCTTTATTAGCCTTACTAGGATTCTTTGTGATTCCTTTTGTAATCTTTACAAGTCTCTCTGGTGGTGGCGGATTACCACACTGGACATCGCCTGCATGGTTTTGTCTGGCGCCATTTGCAGGCATTGGCTTAGCAAAAGCATGGTCCACTCAACGTCATCAGCTCATTCGAATTTTATTCATCGTACAAGTTGTACTCTGTTGTATTGGATTTACCTATGTTCTGTCTGGTGGCATGAATTCAGTAGCTATCAAATCCAACCCGATTGCAGATCTCTATGGCTGGAAACTAGCAGGTCAAAAGGCTGCTGAATTAAGGCAAGCAACAAAAGCGAGTGGGATCGCCGTTCAAAATTGGACTTTAGGTAGTCGCACCGCTTGGTATGCCCAACCGCTTCCAGTGTTTGTTTTGGATGAACGTCAAGACCAGTTTGATCTCTGGTTTGGGCAATTGCCCCGTGGGGCAAACATCATCCTCATAAATTGGTCGGGAATGTCTTTTGCACCCCCGCTTGGTAAGCAGTCTGCCTTTGAACGCTGCGAAGCTTTGGATACTCTAGAAATTGTGCGATTTGGACAAATCTTGTCTAAATTTGACTTTAGCCTTTGCAGCAACTGGCAAGGCACTGGTTTAGCGAAGTAATTCACCCAAATTCAAGACCTTAGGCGCCCAAAGCATTATCCTTACGCCTATGAGTTCACTGCCCCAGTCCACCCCAAAAGCCCAATCTGGGTGGAAATCATTGCTAAAACGCGCCTGGCCGACCATTCGCATTTTGCTATCCATCGCCCTGCTTTGGAAAGCCACCAGCGGAATCGACTGGCATACCCTCCTTGATTCTGAAATCAAGATGCAACCAGCTTGGCTAATAGCTGCAGGAGTGGCGATTTGTTGCGCGTTTATTTGTGGCGGTCTGCGTTGGGGATTTTTAATGCGAAGTGTGGGTTTTCAAGGTGGCTTCAAAACTTATATCGCTCTCTATTTTGCTGGCGGACTCATTAACCAAGGACTACCAAGTACGCTAGGAGGAGATAGTTATCGCGCCATCACCGCAACGCATCTCAACAGCACCGGAAATCTCACTGAAACACAAGAGCTTGATAAAGAGCTTCATCACTCTGTTGATTTAGAGCATGCCCCTGCAAAACTGCGCCTCAGCTTTGCGATGGTTTTAGTGGATCGCTTTTTAGGTTTAGCAGGCAACAATTTACTCGGTGGCTTAGGCTTAATTCTCGGTGGCGCTACGCTTGCTGCCTGGGGACAAGATTTAGGTTACGCCGTTGTTGCCGTCATGGTGTTAGCAGGGCTAATCATCGCCTTGGTATTGGCTTGGGCGCCAACCCGTCAACTACTGCAAAACTTACTTGACCGCCTGCGTATGAACAACGCTATGCCTGGTATTCGTTTGGCCTTTTCCTGGCCGATGAATATTGCACAAGCACTCTTCGCAATCGCCATTCATGGCTTCATTATTTTGGCTTTTGGTTGTTGCCTGAGAGCCTATGGTGCTGAAGCGCCAATCTCTAGCCTGATGATTGGCCTGCCCGCATTAAGTCTTTTGTTAATGCTCCCGATTAGTATTTCTGGCTGGGGCTTGCGTGAAGCAACTCTATCGTCTGTGCTAGCACTATGGGGCGTTAACCCTTCACTTACCGTATTAGCCTCTATAAGCTATGGTGCAATTACTGTGATCTCAGTCCTGCCGGGTGCTTACTTTTTACTAAAACGAAAATAATTCTTTCAGAGCAAAATTATGACTATTAGCGTCAATACCATGCGTGCCATTGATCATTGGGTTGGAGTACCCCTTTGCGCAATTGCCAGCCCATTAGTGGTATTGATAGATGGTGTAAAAAGAATTTTTAGCCGTGGTCCAAAAACTCCCAAGAAATTACTGTTTATCGAACTCTCCGAAATGGGGAGCGCCATCTTGGTTGACCCAGCGATGCGCAATGCACAAGCGCGTGGCGCTGAATTATTTTTCTTAATCTTCAAGAGCAATCGCGCTAGTCTCAACCTTTTAAATACGGTTAAGCCAGAAAACATTTTCACGATTGACTCTTCGAGCTTAGGTGGATTAATTAAAGACACCTTGCGCTTTTTGCTGGTTGCCCGTGCGCATCGCATCGATACCGTGATCGATCTTGAGCTCTTCTCACGCTTTACTGCCCTTCTCACTGGACTATGTGGTGCTCGTCATCGCGTGGGTTATCACATTTTTCACGGGGAAGGTTTATGGCGTGGCTTCATGCTTACCCGCAAGGTGCACTACAACCCGCACATTCACATTACTAAAAACTTTCTCTCTTTAATTCATGCAGCTTTTGCAAAAGAGATTGAAGTGCCTTTTAGCAAAATTCAGATTCCGGATTCTGAAGTCAAACTTGAGCAAGCCATCATCCATCCAGATGTTATGAAAAAAGTGCTTGCTCGGATTGAAAAGAAAGCTGCTGAAGCCGGCGTTCCCTATACCTATGGAAAAAATCGCCTCATTTTGATTAATCCGAATGCTAGCGATCTCTTGCCACAACGTCGCTGGGCGCAACAGCGCTTCTCGGAGCTCATTCAAGCTGTAAACCAGTGCTATCCAAACGATTTAATTCTGATTACGGGCTCCCCTACTGAATTTGTCTATGTCGATAAAGTGCGCTCTGTTGCCAACGTTAAAAATGCTCTGAACTTTGCAGGCCAAGTTACCTTTACTGAATTGCCACCGCTGTACACGCTATCTGATGTGATGGTGACCAATGATTCTGGCCCAGGTCACTTCTCTGCAGTGACACCACTCAGAACAGTGGTTCTGTTTGGACCAGAGACGCCCGCCCTCTACGGCTCTATTGGTAACTCTATTGCAATCACCGCCAATCTTGCTTGCTCACCTTGTGTGAGCGCAGCTAATCATCGCAAAACACCTTGTCAAGATAATGTCTGCATGCAAGCCATTTCGGTTGCGCAAGTATTGGATAAAGTGACTGTTCAATTGCAAGAAGCGGATAGAGCAAAAGGTCGTTCAGCTGGATGAGCAAGACAGTAATCCCCAAACTAGCTTGGTTTGTCCCGCTTGCTCCTATCGCTCTTGCTGCAGCGATTTACTTTGGGGAATTTCAAAGTAGTAGCTTTTTATTCATTAATCATCTTACCCAGTTATTGCCTGACACAGTTTGGGCCTGGCTCACTTTTCTAGGAAATGGCTGGGGCATATTTGCATTGGCATTTCCGCTACTCCTTTTAGCGCCCCGCTTACTCACTGCCGGTTTATTTGCAGGTGCCCTCTCCGCAATTGCCAGCACAATTCTCAAAAACGGGTTTGATCTTCCAAGACCAGCTGGTCTTTTAGAGAATGGTAGTTTTTATCGCATTGGCGAGCCCCTGCTCCATAAAGCATTGCCATCAGGTCACACCCTTACGGCTTTCGCGATTGCCAGTGCTCTGTATTTTGTCTCCAGCAGAGCGAAGCGTAGCCATCTATTGCCGCTGTTCTTGGTTGCGGCATTAGTAGGCTTATCGCGCAGCGCAGTTGGCGCACATTGGCTCACAGACGTATTGGCCGGAGCAGGCGTTGGCATTTGGTGTGGGATGTTGGGCGCCCTACTTGCACAATACGTTCCAGAGAATCAACTATCCCTCAAGAATCTTTGGCCTCGCTTGATTGCCCTTGGCGGTGTTGCAGCCATCTATGCGCATTACACCCAAATTATGGATCTCGAATTAAATCTGCCATTGCAATATGCCTCCATTGCCATCGTAGCTATCACCTTAATATTTTTTGTTAAAGCGCAATTTAACAACTCACCTGGCAACCCAGAATAGTTTTGTATGTTTAGCTATCGACATGCTTTTCATGCTGGCAGCCATGCTGACATTCTCAAGCACCTTACCCTTATTCATCTTGTAGAGTATTTACAAGAAAAACCGGTAGCCTTGACGATGGTCGACACCCATGCTGGTGCTGGTGTCTATAGCCTAGAGGATGGCTTTGCTGCTGTGAGCAAAGAAGCAGAAGGTGGAATATATCGTTTATTGAAATTCAAAGAAGCGGGCAATCCCATTCCGGAAAGCGTTCAAACATATTTGGATTGTATTGAGGCGGAAAATGTTGGGGGAGATCTCAAGACTTATCCTGGGTCCCCATTTATTCTGGCTCGACTGTTGAGACCGCAAGATCGCCTGAAGTTATTTGAACTTCATCCCAAAGAGATTGATATTCTTCGCCATAACATTGGAGAACTGAAGCAATCAAAGCAGATTGATATTTATGCTGAAGATAGTTTCAGCAGACTGAAGGGCTTACTACCGCCTCCTAGTAGGCGCGGTTTAGTACTCATTGATCCTTCTTATGAAGACAAGCAGGATTATCGGTATTTAGAGCTTGCAATCGAAGAAGCATTACAGCGTTTTGCTACTGGCTGCTACGCAGTCTGGTATCCGATTCTTTCCAGAAGAGAATCTATCGCCCTACCTGATCGCATGAAAAAGATTTGCGCCGCTCATCAGCGCTCTTGGCTTCATACTGAGTTGCGCGTTGAAAATGCACCTGGTGAACGGCGCCTTCAAGCGAGTGGCATGTTCATTATTAATCCACCGTGGACACTAGAAAAGCATCTCGCTGATGCACTACCCACTTTAACCAAGGCTCTAGGTATTGATGGTGGAGCGCAATTCTTACTCAAGAGTTTTGAGGCATAAAACGAATCTTAGATTTACTCAGTCGCGCACATCAATCATGATCTCGTTGCGACGCATGAACGGTAGTGTCCAAGGCGGGTTATAGCGGGCGAATTTTGGTGAGCCATTCGCTGATAGATTGTGTGTCTTCATCCACTCTTCTAACTCTAAGACTCTCTCGGCGACTTTTTGACTGTTATAAAAACCTGAGAAGGTAATCACCGCTCTTTTGACTGCAGGAATTTGCCTGATCTGCACCTTTGAATTGAGGGGCTTCGGTAGCGTTTCCATAGTGTATTCAGAGGGCATGACAAATGAAACCACCCATTGCCCAGCCTTACTCTCAATATTGACTGGAGTGGTCATGGCTATCTTGGCACTTTTAGCAGGCTGCTCCTCTACCGCAACTGGAGTAGTCATCGCAATTTTTTCACTAACTTGGTTTTGGCCAAAGATATAAGCAGCAATGAGCCGAAAGCCTTGACCTGATGCTTCATCGAGATCGCCCTCAACCTGAACCTCAGCCAAAATCATCGGCGCATAAGATCGAAGTTCAAATGGGGGCGCCTTTTCAAGCACGGAATATTTTGGTTCTTCAATTGCCATGACTACCCCCGTGAAAGTCAGCGCTAAAAAAAGAATACTTTGCGTAATAAATCTTTTAAAAGACATCTTTACCAGCTTGCCTTAAGATTAAAGCCTGCAGCACTGTACTCAAGAGTGGCACTTGCTCCAACGGGTAGAGTAAGTTTATTGGCTTGATGGCCAAATGGTAGATCAGTCAAAATAGGAATGTATTTTGCTAGGCGATGACGAATAGCCTCAACCGCACGCTCAAGGGTGTAGCCTTTATCGTTGTCGTATAAACGATATGCCGAGAAACCCCCTAGTAATACTGCTGCCTGATTACCCAGTACACCAGCATCCAATAACTGCATCAAGGTTCTTTCCAGCCGATAGGGATGCTCATTCACATCCTCTAAAAATAAAATACCGCCCTTTGTTTGGGTGCTTGATGGTAGGTAAGATGTTCCGATAAGACTGGCTAGCACCGTGAGATTTCCACCCCAAAGCATTCCAGTAATTGAACCTGAATCTACTTGCCCCAAGAATGCTTGAGATGCATTAATAGTGCAATCGAGTTTTCTTTCTTGTATAGCAGATAAGAAATGCTTCCACATGAATTCATCTGGAGGAATTGGCTTGCCATTCTCATCGATTCTGCCAAAGTCATAATTGAGCATAGGGCCAGATAAAGTAATCGCGCCCGTCTTAGCCAAGAGACCCAGCTCAAAACTGGTGAAGTCGCTATGCCCACAAATCTGGAGCCCACCCTTCACTGCTTGAGCAATTGCATTCCATTGAATATCCGACAGCAAACGATGAATACCATAACCACCACGCATTGCCATCACAATTTGCTTCGTATCTAATGTGGCTAAGTGATTGAGCTCATTTAATCGCTCGGCATCACTTCCAGCAAAACGCTCGTGTACACGATGAACACAATCAGGATTATGAATCGCCATACCCTGGCTTTTTAACCAAGCCATCCCCGCTAAGGGGCTCTTCTCATCCAGACTAGCGCCTGATGGAGCAACGAGATGGATGGAGTTCAACGTCGCTCCTTAAAGAAGCTGCGCAGTAATTGACCACACTCTTCACTCATGACGCCACCCTCAACGCTGGTTTGATGATTAATTTCTTTTGCAGAGAATACATCCAAAACACTTCCAGCGGCACCTGTTTTAGGATCTAGTGCGCCAAAGACAAGCCGCTCTACCCTGGCATGCAGGATGGCGCCTGAGCACATTGCACAAGGCTCTAGGGTTACATATAAGGTAGTGCCTGGAAGGCGATAATTTGCTTCTACCCTTGCCGCTTCTCTCAGAGCCAGCATCTCGGCATGCGCACTAGGATCATGATGCGAGATAGGTTGATTAAATCCCCTAGAAATGACCTTACCGTCGCGTACTAAAACTGCACCAACCGGCACCTCATTTGCAGTAGCAGCTAATTGAGCTTGCTCAATCGCTTGCTCCATAAACTGATGATCAAGTTCAGCTTGATTCATTTAAGTAGGGTGAACGTCAGCCCAACAATTTGGAGTTTCATATAGACGAATTGCTGAGAGCTCAAGACGACCACTAAATGCTTTAGCAAAGACAGGTTGCAAAATAGTGAATGCAGCATTTGCCAGATTCTCGACAGTGGGAACATGCTCCATGATGACGGTTTTATGATTTGGCAATGTCGCCAAGAATGCCACCAAACCTTGGTCTTCTTTAGCGACTAAAAATGCATGATCCCATGGTTCAACAACATGTTGATTAGTGAGCTTTTTGATATCACCAAAATCTAAGACCATGCCATCATCGGCTTTGCCAGGATGATCTGCCACCTCACCAGTCAAGGTCACCTCGATTGCATAGCGATGCCCATGCAAATGCTTGCATTGCCCATCATGATTTGGAATGCGATGACCTGAGTCAAACTCAAGACGGCGGGTAATGGAGATAGCAGCTTGTTTACTAGTCATTTGGTAATTTAAAGAATTGGGCGCAGCCCTTTTATCGGATTCCAATCAGTTTATGCGATTGAATACTCAGTCTCCACAAGGGACGTTTTTGGCACAAACCCACTGCCAGCTCTGTATTGCTTTTAAGATTTGGTCCATCCATGGGTTGCAAGAAGCGATTGCGGTAATCCATCTTCTCAAAACGGGCCATTAGATTTTCTACAGAATCGTGCCCAGCTTGTGGAACCACCAACTTGAGTTCGTTTGCCTGCAACACAATCAGATCAGAACCTGCCTTTGGACTAACGCAAACCCAGTCAACTCCTTTTGGAACCTTGATGGTGCCGTTAGTTTCAATCGCCACCTCAAAACCTTTTTGATGAAGCACGGTGATGAGCTCTTCATCTAACTGCAAGAGTGGTTCACCACCAGTAAACACCACATAACGTTGCTGCGGGCCTGCCGAAGTACTTCTCCAAGCAGTCTCTATAGCCTTTGCTAAATTATTGGCAGTCTCAAATTTTCCACCACCAACACCATCACTACCGACAAAATCGGTATCGCAAAATTGACAGACTGCTGAAGCACGATCCTCTTCGCGACCACTCCATAGATTGCACCCGGAAAAACGGCAAAAAATAGCAGCACGTCCAGCGTGAGCGCCCTCACCTTGTAAGGTTGGAAATAGTTCTTTAACGGTATACATAGCAATAGGCTATTTTAAGCGCTTTGCTTACTTCCAGGAGACTAACTCCCATTGCCAATAGTCTTCCCAGTAGGCGTTTGACCAAAACACTCCGGGCGTAATGTAGCGCCCACTGCCCCTGCGGATCACCCAGCGGCCGATTTCTGGAGAGAACCAAACATCTTCCTCGCGGATATTTTGAACTCTCAAGAGGTCATTACTCTCAAAATAAGGTATCTCATTGTGGAGGTGAAGAGTCAGAAACTTTCCTAATGGAGACTGGATTTGCTCCCAAGCAAGTGCCGACATATTGAGCCCCCAGTAATAACTTCCATCTGGATAAGCGGGAACTTGATAGTGGATTTTATAAAACCGATACCAGCCCACCTGAAGTTGTTCAGGCCAAAGAGGAATTGCCTGCTGAAATTTTTGTGAAGGGCTCCAATGCGGATCCTGCAAGACAAAGCCCCAGGGCGCTTGGATTTCATCGGGCAATGGACCCGACTTGACTCCCGAGCGTGCAATACGAATTTCACTACCTACCGAGACAACTCTTTCGGTGACGGTATCAATGATTTCTTGGTTAAATACATTACGGACTTGGTAAACCCATTCTTGCCCTACCTTGGGCGCCCGAACGATTGGCGTTGGTATGGGTTGACCTACATTGACACCTTGAGGAAATGGCTGCGAAGAAATGCACCCTAGCAAAAAAATTGGCAGGGCTACTAAAAAGAATCTGCGCCAGTGTTTTACTTGTATGAAGTGAGTTGCCATTGAAGACTATCTTCCAAATTAGGCATGCCTAACTGACCCTGAATCATATAAGAGCCAGAGGATTCGCGGGCAACCCAACGACCAATACTGGGAGCAAACCAGACAGTTTCTTTACGGATGCAATTGACTTTGTTGTCATCATCGCTCACATAATTAATCAGATTTTGGTAACGCAAAGTCAGAAAACTGCCTGCAGGTACAGTCATTTGTTCCCAACCGTGGGCGCTCATATATTCTTGCCAGCCATAAGCATTATCTGGGTAGCCTGCCAAGCTATATTTGGTAATCAATTGCTTACTCCAGCTTGAAGCTAACTCTTGAGGCCATAAAGGGATGGCTGGGTTAAAGCTAATGACCCTAGACCAATGCGGATCTCGAATCACTGTACCCCAAGGTCCTTGAATTTCATTGGGTAGTTTTTCGCCGCTTTCGTTCGATCGATCAATCACAATCGTTGAACCAATGCTGGCTACACGCTCAGTAATCAGCCCTAAATTTTTACCGTCAAATACATTGCGTTTAACGTAGGTCCATTCCTGACCAACTTGGGGCGCACGAATAGCGGGTGCCGGGTTAGGCTGCGCAACTGGAATGCCGCGCTCATATGAAAGCGGCACGCCACAAGCTACCGGCGCTAACGCAGCCGATGTGATGAATGTGCGACGAGATAAATTCATATACTCTCCTAATCAATATTTATTGTGACTATACCCCAAGCAAACTGAGCTCTTCAGCAGTAAATCCTGCTTGCTTACGAGCCTCGAAATTAAATGGCCCCCGTAATTTGGGTGCGGAATATTTTTTTGCTAGATCTCTATAGGCGGTAATTGGCGAGAGATTGTCTTTCTCACATAAGAAATTGAACCAATGATTACCAATGGCTACATGCCCGATCTCATCTCGGAGAATGATCTCTAGAATATCTACTGCGCCGAGCTCTTTAATTTGCTTGAAACGATCTCGAATCATGGGTACGGCATCTAGGCCCCTAGCTTCCATGGTGCGCGGAACAAGCGCCATCCGAGCAATGACTGAGTCTTGCGTTCTCTCTACCATTTCCCACAAACTATTGTGTGCAGAAAAATCACCATAAGAAAATCCAAAAGATTGGATGTATTCGTTCACTAGTGTGAAGTGGTAAGCCTCTTCTTTGGCAACTCTGAGCCAATCTTCATAGTATTGCTGAGGCATGTTAGGAAAACGCCAAATCGCGTCTAAGGCAAGATTAATCGCATTAAATTCGATATGGGCTAGTGAGTGCAATAAAGCTACCCTTCCCTCGACGCTATCCATTTTTCTTTTGGGAACCTGAAGAGGCGGAATCAATTCAGGCCGTTGCGGGCGCCCAGGCAAAGCCAGATCTTGACTATTTAATAGTGCAGCAGGATTCATATCGATAAGTTGCTTGTGATATTCGTCAAATAATTGAAAAACTCGGCTTACCTTTATTTGCGCATCGGTAATGGCCAGTATTTCAAGAGTGGCTTGGCGTAACTCAGTCATTTATCAACAATATATAGGGTTCTCAAAGCCTACAAGAAAGATTGCATCGTCATATTTTCCACGATGAAAACTCATTGCCATTATAGGAACAGGTCTTGTATGATCAACAGAGTCTAGAACAAACGCTATTGCTTAGGGAGCAATGAAATGTCCAGAGATAAATTGGGATTATTTGCATTTGGCTTAGTACTAATAGGCTTTGTGGTGTTTGTAAAAACCGGCTCTTTTTTTCTCTTTTCCATAGGCATCGTATCTGTCGCCCTGTTAGTGTTTTCAAAAAGCAAATTCATTAAATAGATGACTGGTGAAAAACTAGAGCTAATCTTTGAGTTTGGTGTGATATTGATCTCACCCATCATCTATCATCTCTATCTTTTGAAATACAAAAAAATTGCGCGAGAAATTGTTTTTAAGGATATCAAGATTTACTTGTTCCTTTACATTCTGATTGCCATCACCGGCTTATTCGCTCTATTGAGATAGCCCAATCATGAAGGCTGAGTTGGTTTAAATCCTAACGGTCGTATTCGCTAGCAAACTCATGATTCACGTCGCGATGCTTTGCTTCATCCTCTCGGACTGCAATCACCACATCACGCAATGTAGCGTCTGCAGATAAGTTCCAATAGTCAATGGCAATTTTTGGCGCAGGGATATTGGGTAAGCTTCCATTATCAATTTCACGTAAATATTCTGTATAGGAATAAACTGCTTCCTCCTCGAAATATCCAACAATGCGATGAGCTGTTCTTGGAAAAAAAACGTAGATAACAAAAAACATATTCCAAAATACTGCTTGCGCAGTCAGGACTAAAAAGCGCTCAAATCCGTTGGGCTTAGCAATCTCAATGAAAGTCATTAAGTGCATTCTTTCATTTTCCGCCTCATCCAACAAAGTACGAATCTTCGGACCATATCCCGTTTTCATCTTGCGCAAACTGGTCAGATGGGTCCACATCCCAGAAACCATGCCAGGAACACCTGCAACGGTCTCAAGAACGACTGCGCGGTGACCATATCTTTTTTGGAAAAAAGTATCTGCAAAAAAACGCATACTTTTTGTAAAGAAAAGGGCCACCCGGTCGGAGAAATTAATAGGTTGGTAGTGACTCATTTGATACTCTTAAGCTAGTTATTTATATAAATATTACTCGCTTAAGAAAATATCTGCTTGGCTCAGTGAAGCTTGACGATAGAATGCGTTCTACGGTGGATTAAACGGCTGATGGTGTCTAAAGCCACCTTAACCCAGCCATGCAGGGCCAGTTGATGAAGTTTGTATAAGCTGATGTACATCAGCTTTGCAAACAAACCTTCCACCATCAGACTGCCGCCAATCAAACCTCCCATCATGCTACCCACACTACTGTATTCACCCAAGGATACGAGCGAGCCAAAATCGCGATATTGATAAGGTCGCAGCGGCTTGCCATCCATGATTTGATTGATCTGAGAAAAGAGATGTGAGGCTTGTTGATGGGCTGCCTGAGCTCTAGGAGGAACAATGCCGCCCTTGCCATTATTCGCCTCTGGCCATGGACATGCAGCACAGTCTCCCATTGCAAAAATATGAGGGTCAAGGGTAGTTTGTAAGGTTGGTAATACCAACAGTTGATTAGCACGATTACTTTCTAAGCCGCCAATCCCATTCAAAAAGTCTGGCGCCTTAACCCCAGCCGCCCACACAATTAATTCAGCTGGAATTTCTACGCCACTAGATAAACATACTCGATCAGACTGGATTTCTTTCACCTTGGCATTAGTCATGACTTCAACGCCAAGATCGGTGAGTAATTTTTCAGCCGCGCTGGAGATTCTTGCAGAGAGTGCAGGCAATATCTTAGGAGCAGCCTCAATCAAAATGACTTTGAGATCTTTCTCGGGATCCACGCGATCCATGCCAAATGAAATAATCGCACGCGTAGTGCGATGCAATTCTGCGGCTAACTCTACTCCAGTAGCACCAGCCCCAATAATGACAACCTGTAATTGATGGGCTTCCAAAGGCTTGGTTTGAGCTTGAGCCCTAAGACAAGCATTGATCAAACGTAAGTGAAAGCGCTTTGCATCTACAAGAGACTCAAGCCTTTGAGCATATTGTTCAACGCCCGGGGTACCAAAATCATTCGTTAAGCTACCAATAGAAATAATTAGGGTGTCGTATTGAATCGTTTGCTCAGGCGTAATCAATACACCCGCGTCATCATAAAAAGGGGCCACCTGAATTTGTCGGTTGACTCTATCTATACCGGTTAACTCACCTAAGCGAAAACTAAAATGATGCCAGTGTGCTTGCGCAATGTAGTCTAGCTCTTGATCGGCAAGATCCATAGAGCCTGCAGCAACCTCATGCAGTTTTGGCTTCCATAGATGGGTACGATTCTTATCCACCAAAATAACGGATACTTTTTTAGAGCCACTGTTACGGGAGCGAAAACGATCGCCGAGTTTGGTTGCGAGCTCTAGACCGCCAGCACCACCTCCCACAATCACGATTCGATGTTCTTTAGTCATGGACTTCTCTTAATTTGTTTTACCTGCATCCCAGTCGCACTTTTAGGCGAAGGGGCCATTCAGTCGAACTGTATCCCAATTTAAAACAATCGCAATACTGACCCATACTAAATACGGCAAGATATATAAGCTATATTTAGTAGAAATTTTTCTGATTGTCAGAAAAATAGCTAGCACTGAAAGCCATAAAAACACGGCTTCATATAAAGACCAATCAGGTCTTTGAAAACGAAAATACAAAATGCTCCACAGTAAATTCAGAAGTGCATTGAGCCAAAAGAAAATATTCAGGCGACTGAGAATCAAAGTATCCGAGGTCAAGTGTTTTACCCCTACCCAAGCGATACCTGAAAGAATAAAAATAGTAGACCAAATGGGACCAAATAAAAAATCGGGGGGTTTCCAAAAAGGCTCTTTTAAAGCGTGATACCAAGGCCCCAAATCCGTTGCCAGGCCGCCCAAAATCGCTATGGATAGGCCCCACACAAATGGCACGACCATTTTCTTATTCAACATGGGTTAATCAGCCTTTGGTTCAGTATTTAAGCGTAATAGTTGATTAAGAAAAAAATCAGAATGAATAGATTCAGAGTGCCAAAGATGATGGCAACAGGTTTACCAATGTATTGCCACTTTTGTTCTTTTGATAAACCTTGAGTGTCTTTTTTTTCTTTCTTAAACATGAAATAGATCGTTAGATTTGAAAATGCTCACGCACCTTAGTCAGAATTTTTTTCGGGGATAGGCCATAAAAATCTAGCAGCACATTAATATCACCATGCTCGACATACTCATCGGGTAGGCCAATTTGTAAAGTCGGTATTTGAATCTTGTGTGCTGATAAGGCTTCTAAACAGGCGCTACCAGCCCCTCCTTGGATAGCGCTATCTTCAACAAAGACCAAAGCATCATGATTTTTTGCTAGATCTAATAATAATTTTTCATCTAGAGGTTTCACAAAGCGCATATCGGCAACCGTAGCATCAAGCTCCTCTGCAGCCTCTAACGCACTGTAAAGCAAAGGACCAAAACAAGCGAAAGCAATCTTTTTACCGACGGCTACAGTATTTTTGATTTTGCGAACGATCAATCCCTCGCCAACGGTAATAACCTCAAGTTTCTGAGAGGCTTCAGGACCCAATCCAGAACCCCGTGGATAACGCACCACTGAGGGACCATTTAAGCTAAAAGCTGTGGTCAACATATTTCTGCAATCTGCTTGATTAGATGGCGTCATGAGCACCACATTCGGCAAGCATCTTAAAAAGGCCACATCAAATGCACCTGCATGTGTTGCACCATCTGCACCAACCATACCAGCTCGATCTACGGCAAAGACAATCGGTAAATTTTGTAAGGTCACATCGTGGATTAGTTGATCGTAGCCCCTTTGTAAAAAGGTGGAATAGATAGCGACTACTGGCTTGAGACCTTCACAAGCAATACCTGCCGCAAAAGTCACCGCATGTTGTTCTGCAATGCCTACGTCAAAGTAACGCTCAGGAAACTGTTTTTCAAACTGAACTAGACCAGAACCCTCACGCATCGCTGGCGTAATACCAATCAGACGCTGATCTTGCTTTGCCATGTCGCAAAGCCATTCACCAAACACTTCGGTATAGGTTTTTTTACCTGGCGCGGAAGGCTTTAGACCTTCGCTGGGATTAAATTTTCCTGGCCCATGATAAGCAATCGGATTTAACTCTGCCCTCTCGTATCCTTTACCTTTTTTGGTAACGATATGCAGAAATTGTGGGCCATCAGTTTGAGCAATCTTTTTTAAATTACTCAATGTGACAATCAAATCTTCCAAGTTATGACCATCGATTGGGCCATAGTAATCAAAACCAAATTCTTCAAAAATGGTAGCTGGACCAATCATCCCCTTAGCATGACCCTCCAGTCTTTTTGCAAACTCTCGCAAGGGAGGGCTATAGGAAAGCACCTTATCTAAGCCTTTTTTAGTGGCCCCATAAATTGAACCGCTAATGAGTTTTGCTAAATATCGATTGAGAGCTCCGACGGCTGGCGAAATCGACATTTCGTTATCGTTCAAAATCACGATCAAGGGAATGGATTTATCAACCCCGGCATTATTTAAACCTTCATAGGCCATGCCCGCGCTCATAGAGCCATCTCCAATCACGGCAACCACATTGCGCTTTTCGCCCTTTACTTTACTGGCGACCGCCATACCTAAAGCAGCTGAAATACTGGTGGAAGAATGTGCTGTGCCAAAAGCATCGTATTCGCTTTCCGAACGCTTAGGGAATCCAGACAAGCCTCCAAACTGGCGCAACTGAGGCATTCCCTCTCTGCGCCCAGTCAGAATTTTGTGAGCATAGCTTTGATGGCCTACGTCCCAAACGATTCTGTCATCAGGCGTATTGAAAACGTAGTGCAAGGCGACTGCTAACTCTACCGTTCCAAGATTAGAAGATAGATGCCCACCCGTACTAGCAACAGATTGAAGGATAAATTCACGCAATTCATCGGCCAATTGTGGAAGCTCAGACTGTTCGAGTTGCTTTAAGTCCTGCGAAGAATTAATCGTATGGAGTAGTTTGGTGACCTGGAGCATATTCAACGCCGTCATTATTTTGGAGGATAAATACTAGTGAGAATTCGCTTGAAATCTTCGATCTCATTATTGGGTGAATTTTGTAATGCATTGATAGGAGCATGCATAAATTTATTCGCTAGGGCATCTGCCATGATCGATAAAACCTCAACCGGATCTTCGCCCCTTTTAATACGCCGCACTGCTTTTTCCAATTCAATTTCTTTGAGTCGGCCTGCAGTATTTTGCAAGGACTGAATGATTGGTACTAGTGTTCTTTTTTGTAGCGTCTGGAAAAATTCACTCACGCCATTGTCAATAATAATTTCAGCATCAGCCATTGAGAGCTCGCGGATATTGCGACCTTCATTAACCAGGCTGCCCAAATCATCAACCGAATACAGGTAGGCATCCTTGAGAGAGCGAATCTCTGGCTCTATATCACGTGGCACAGCTAAGTCGATTAATACAATCGGCCTACTATTTCTAGTCTTCAAAGCTGTTTTAACAAGCCCCATACCTATGATGGGCAAGGAACTAGCCGTGCATGAAACAACGACATCAAACTCATGCAAACGGGTTGGTAGCGATTGCAAAGGAAAGGAGTCGGTTTTTAAACCCTTCTCGGCAAAAACTTTGGCCATTTCGTCGCCACGGTCAACGGTACGATTCGTGATCGCAATCTGCTTTGGTTTTTTACCAGCAAAGTGTGAGGCGCATAACTGAATCATTTCGCCTGCACCAATAAATAAGACTTTTGAGTTATTTAAATCACCAAAGATTCTTTCGGCTAAGCGAACTGATGCGCTAGCCATAGAAACTGAATGTTTACCAATATCCGTTGTTGCGCGTACTGCCTTAGCAACTGAAAAAGTTTTATTAAATAGTGGCTTTAAATAGGACCCTAATGTGCCTGCTTGGTCCGCGAATTCAACCGCTTTCTTCATTTGACCCAGAATCTGAGTCTCACCCAAAACCATTGAGTCCATTCCGCAGCTCACTCTAAATACATGCTTTACAGCATCAGTCTCTTTTGCAGAATAAATATATGGCTTTAATGCATCACTGTGCAGACGCTTTTGTGCAGTCAGCCAATCAAAAGCACGCTCTTCTAAATGATGACTCGGTTGAGTCACGTCATTAGCAGCACAGTAAATCTCCATGCGATTGCAGGTCGATAAAATGGCGACTTCAGGCATTAACTCGCGATGGGTGCCTCGCAAATAATCACGAAGATCTAATAATGAGTCTTGCAAATCCTCTGGAGAAATAGCGACACTCTCTCGAATATCAATTGGAGCCGTGTGATGATTCACACCAAGATTGAGTAATTGCATACGAGAGGCTATCTAAAAATAGCTTGAAGTGGGCGTAGAAAAATCATGAAAATGATTCTTCCCCGTGATTCACAAGATGTCAATCAAGATTGACACCTATTTCAGTTTCCCACCTAGGGAAAACCCACATATGAACCCATTATTGCTGGCTCTTAGCAGCAGCCTCGTAAGTTTTGAATTTTTTGTATGAATTCACTGTGGAATACAAGGCCAAGGCCGTGATCAGCACAAAAAGTAAATTGGTAAATGAATACTCCTGATAGAGAATCCAGATCTGCCCGAGCAAGGCGATGGGGAAGACAACGATGGCAAATTTGAGCCAAAGCATGGTTCTTTTAAACTTCGCATCAATTGGGCTCGATGTAGATTGCTTATTCATAACCTATCCTTATCAAACAAGAGGCTGGACCTCACATTAATCTCAACGCAGTATACGAAAAATGAAGCTTGTGAGGCCCTGCGCAAGAATGAAGGTGAAAATTGCCCCCATGAGGCCCATAAAAACACCAGGGACGTCTCCTAAATCGAGCTGCTTGGCAAATAGGAGGGACATGGCAAACCCGCCTGCAGCACAAGCGATCTCAAAAATGATTTTGATAGTGCTAAAACGCTCACTAGATTGACTCATATGACACCTCAATTAGACCGTGTTCGGAGCCCATTTTATCCCCCAAAAGCCCTAAAACAGCTCAAAAATAGCTGTTTTGCCATGTATTCTGCAGTGCAACACGTTGACTTATAAGGGAAATTCCTTAGAAAAGTGTCTAGATTTTTTTACACATTAGGACTAAATTCACCTTGTGGCAAAGAAGGTTAATTAGTACCCTCGTGTGGGTTTGCACGACGCAGTTAGATTTGAGAGGAAAACACTATGACAAATAACACTCTTACAGGTCTGAGTGTTGAGGAAGCGGAAGAGCTACATCGCAACCTCATTCAAGGTACGCAATTTTTTGGGATGATCGCAGCACTTGCCCATTTACTTGCTTACATCTATTCACCTTGGTTGAAGTAATTTAAGGAGCTTAAGATGATCTACGGAAAAATGTGGACAGTAGTAAGACCAACAGTTGGCATCCCATTGTTTTTGGGTGCAGTAGCAGTTGGTTCCTTTTCAGTTCATTTGGCATTACTTAACAACACAACTTGGGTGAAGGCTTTTTTAGAAGGCGGTAAGTCTGCGAAGGCTGGCGCTACTTCTGGAGCGCCCGCGGCACCAGCAGCACAAAAATAAATTTTATTTTGTCTCATAAGACCTAGATCGTTAGATCTGGGTCTTATTTTTTTGTTTTGCATACTCGTCAGTTAAACTCAGTTTTAGATGAATCGCTTTAGTCAAAAATTAATCAGTACCTGGGCTAATTTAGGCCCCCGTTTTTTGCCCTTCGCAGACGCCGCTTCTGCTGAACTACCACTAGGTAGATTACTCAGACTATCCCTCTTCCAAGTATCAGTTGGCATGGCCTTAGTGCTCTTAGTGGGCACACTGAATCGAGTAATGATTGTGGAGTTACATGTACCAGCATCATTGGTATCGATCATGGTTTCCTTGCCCATTATTTTTGCTCCTATTAGAGCGCTGATTGGTTTTCGCTCCGACACTCATAAATCTGCTCTCGGTTGGCGTCGCGTTCCTTATATTTGGATGGGAACCATGGTGCAATTCGGCGGACTAGCCATCATGCCTTTTGCTTTGCTAGTATTAGCTGGTGCAGGCAATGCGAGCGAAGCGCCAGCATGGATTGGACTAGCAGCTGCTGGACTGTCATTTTTATTTGTTGGCGCCGGCATTCACACAACGCAAACCGTTGGTCTTGCCTTGGCTTGTGATCTTGCACCACCTAAGGCGCAGCCTAATATTGTTGGCCTGATGTTTGTGATGTTACTCATTGGTATGATTGGCAGCGCTTTGATTTTTGGTCAGCTATTAGAAGAGTACAGCCCTGGACGCTTAATCCAAGTCATTCAAGGAAGTGCTGTCGTCACGATTTTGTTGAATGCTATTGCACTTTGGAAACAAGAAAGCCGCGAAGAAGCGCGTGCTAGAGCGCAAGTCGCTAGAGAACAAAACTTTAAAGAGTCTTGGGAAACCTTCAAGGAGGGTGGTCAAGCAATTCGTCGCTTAATTGCAGTAGGTTTTGGCACCATGGCATTTAGCATGAATGATGTTTTACTAGAGCCTTATGGTGGTGAATTATTAAACATGAGTGTGAGTGCTACCACTGTGTTAACTGCTACTTTGGCCGTTGGCTGTTTGTTTGGCTTTAGCATTGCCTCCAAGGTATTAAGTGCTGGTTACGATCCTTTTAAGATGGCTAGTAATGGCGCCAAAATTGGTATTCCTGCATTCATGTTGGTCATCATCGCTGCGCCATTTAATAGCACTCTCATTTTTATTCTCGGGGTGGTATTAATTGGCTTTGGTAACGGGCTATTTAGTCATGGAACCTTAACTGCCACCATGAGATATGCTCCAGAAAATCAAAGTGGCTTGGCATTGGGTGCATGGGGAGCGGTGCAAGCAACTGCTGCAGGGATTGCAGTTGGCTTTGGAGGCATTTTTCGGGATATTTTGGCTGGCATGGCTTCCAGAAATTATTTTGGCGAAGAGCTCAATAGCCCAGCTACCGGTTACTGCGGTGTCTATCTAATAGAAATCATCTTGCTGCTCATCACTATCGCAGCAATGACCAATTTCATATGGCCAGCCAAGCCAGTAGAGTCGGTTGCTTAATTGAAGCTGCCTGCTAGGCTCCTAAGCTACTAGTCGTCATCAACCCAATGACCAACTTACCGCAATTAGCTGAAAAGACCTTCATCCTTTCGGGCTTCTTCATTAGCTCGGTTAGCTTTATCTTGATTAGCTTGAGTCTGTGGGACTTCATTTCTGCCGATATGTTTTCTTTTGGTCTTTCTTCAGGCATTCGTGTATTGGGTGGCTGCGCTATCATTGGATGCCTTCTGAGCGCAATTGGCTACGGAATTGGGGATTATTTTAATAACGAAGCGAAGGAGTGAATATGTTTAAAAAATCAGATTACTTCATTCTCATGGCGGTGGTGATTTCATTCTTTACCTCAGCCTATTTATGGTTTGTAGTCCAAGATCGTGAGCAGTCGATCTTTACAGCGCTTTGGGTGCCCTCAATATTTTGCTTTGGGATTTATTTCAAATTATCTGCATTATTGAATCGTAAAAAATGAGTAACACTACCCTACTCCTTCTATCGATCTTTGTTTTTTGTCTCTTAATTGCTGGCCTGTATTACATGGTTCGTGAATTTATGGGTGAAGTTCAAGATGCCTTCCCAGATATCAACGAATGGTTAGACTCCGATAAGAAGAAAAAGAAGTAACTACTTCTCTAGGCAGCATCTCATTTAGAGTAGTTTTTGAAGCGCTTCTTCCATCTTGCTAGCGCCATCGGCCGATGCAAGTCGTGTGATGGATTGACCATCTTTGCTCACGAGAAATTTAGTGAAGTTCCACTTAATCCCAGTGGTTCCTAAGATACCAGGCGCCTGATCTTTCAAATAAAGATACAAGGGATGAGTCCCATCACCATTGACCTCAATTTTCTCAAACATCGGAAAAGTCACACCATAGTTAGTGCTGCAAAAGCTTTGAATCTGCTCTGCAGAGCCCGGCTCTTGAGCGCCAAATTGATTGCATGGGAAGCCCAATATCTCCAGGCCTTTGGCTTGATTTGCAGTGTAAAGATTTTGTAAATCACGATATTGAGAAGTAAAGCCGCAGTTACTGGCGACATTGACTATTAAGAGTGTCTTGCCAGCATAATCCTGTAAATTTTCTGCACTTCCATCAAGTCTTTTGAGGGGGATATTCGGTAGCATGATGACTCTCCATATTCATAAAATTGGTCTGCAAGTATTTCTTATTCAGGTCATAATAAATGCATTATCTTTACCTTGCTTTTTGCCCCATTACCCTAAAATGATAGTGACCAAAGGACTGTGTGAACCCTTCTAATGCACCTTATCGGAGCCTCTGCACTGACTGTGGTATTTCTCGCACTGATAATCCAAAACGTTGCGGCGAAGCTTGTCAATTTATCAAGCCCAATTACCCAGAATTAGAAACACAGGTTCATGGCAGAGCAAGAGATTTGAGTCGTCCTGATGAACTGCATTTTGGTCCCTTCATCAAAATGCTGAGGGCTGCACTCAATCTTCCTAGTGCAGGCGCGCAATGGACTGGAATTACCACGCGGATCGGAGAGCGCCTACTTGAAACAGGCGCAGTCGATGCTATTTTGACGATGACCGAGGACCCCCAGGATCGCTGGAAACCATTGCCGATCATTATTGATAAAGCATCAGATATGGCTAAGTGTCGTGGCATGAGAATGGGCTATGCGCCACTTCTCTCGCTATTAGAGCCGGCGATTGCTAAAGGCTATAAAAAGATGGCTGTGATTGGCATCCCTTGTCAGGTATACGCTTTAAGGGCTCTAGAAAAAGAATTGGGCCTCGAAAAACTTTACGTGATTGGAACGCCGTGTTCTGACAACACCACCACTGAGAACTTTCATCACTTTCTGTCCTTAGTTAGCTCAGAGCCGGATGAGATTAACTATCTTGAATTTAGAGCAGATTATCACGTTGAAGTGCGCTTTAAAAATGGCAAAAAGAAAGAGGTTCCGTTTCTGCAATTGCCGCTCTCTACTTTGCCAAATGACTTTTTTCCCTTAACCTGCCGAACCTGTGTTGATTACACCAATGTGCTGTCTGACATCACAGTTGGCTATATGGGCGGTCAGGGTGAGCAATGGCTGATCGTTCGCAATCAACGTGGTGAAGAATTACTAGCGCTCTTGGGTGATGAAGTGCACACCTCTGTACCAGGAAGTGCTGGCAAACGTCACTCAGCCGTGGTGGGCTTTATGAAAAATGTTGAGCGCGCTGCTGGTGGCCTTCCTTTAAGAAAAATGCCGAACTGGTTAAGACCGATTGTGGGTTGGCTGATGCCTAAGGTTGGACCTCGTGGCCTTGAATTTGCTCGCACTCGCGTAGAAATGAAAGCCATTGAAACTGTGATTCATCTAAGAAGAGAGCAGCCTGCAAAAATGGCTTCGATGATTCCTAAACACATCTGGCCTCTAGTAGAACCCTATGGCATTAAGCCCAGCGAATCAGAAATTCACAAACCTTAAAACCTATTTTCCCTTTGGAGCATTCCATGGCTTTATTTCTATTCGGTCTCTTTATTTTTCTCGCCAGTCACTCTTGTCGCATCTTTGCTGAGTCATGGCGCAACCAAATCATTGATCAAATCGGTGAAGTGAAATGGAAAGGCTTGTACACCATCATTTCCTTAATTGGATTCATCATCATGGTAGTTGGCTATGGACAAGCAAGACAAGATACCTTGGTTTTATGGCAGCCCAATGCATTTCTCATTTATATAGCCTTGGTATTAAACCTCATCGCCTTTATCTTCTTAGCTGGAAGCTCGCCTTCGAATAATGCGATCCGCCTCAAGCTAAAACATCCAATGATTCTCGGCGTCAAAGTATGGGCCCTAGCGCATTTACTATCTAACGGCACCCTAGTAGATCTCATCCTATTTGGCAGCTTTCTCATCTGGGCTGTTTTGGATTTTCGTTCTGCCAGAAAACGACCAGTTCATATCCCTGAGCAAGCTCAAATCAGCACTAAGGCTACTGTGATTACTATCGCCTCTGGCGTGATTCTCTGGGTGGTTTTCATATTCGGATTGCACCAATACTTGATTGGGGTTTCTCCTCTCGCTCAACTCTCTTAAGCGCTAGTTTTGGCGTCTGCCCCGATGAGTCTAAAGAACGCTTTAGCGTCGCTATTATTGGCTTTGGCTTTATGGGGTTGCGACTCTCATGCACCCAAAATAGACGCGATTGATCGTAAAGCAAAGACACTGGCATGCGTTCTCAATGGTAGTCCTATGCAGATAGCCATTCATAAAGACTCGCTGGTTGCAAGCTTGCTCTATGAAGGCAAAGAGATTAGGATTGACCTATTAGAGGTAAAAGATTTCTACCAAATATTAATGCGCTTTGACCCACAAATTGGGCAACTTAAAATCAATAAGATGGGTAACGAATTAATTCAACTCAAAAGCGGTAATGAACAAATCACTACTTGCAGCATTCAACTCACTGAAAAATACTGAGGCAAATATCATGAGAAAACATCACTACATTTTTGGCTTACTTTTTTTCTTGTGCGCACAAACTGGGGTGATGGCCCAAGCTGAACCAAAGCCAAATGCTCCTGTTAAAACAATCCCCTCACTAGACGTTGCCCGCTATCAAGGGACTTGGTACGAGATTGCTAAGTTTCCAAATTGGTTTCAAAGAAAATGCATTGCTGATACCAATGCCACCTACAAGATCAAAGACGATGGCAATGTGAGTGTGACGAATCGCTGCACATTTGAAAACAATGAAAAAGGTGAGGCCTTAGGTACCGCAAGGCAAATTGGTGACTCTACTTCACCCAAGCTAGAGGTCCGTTTTGCACCAGCTTGGTTAGGGTTCCTGCCCTTAGTCTGGGGTGACTACTGGGTCATTGATATTGACCCAGAGTACCAGTTGGCCGCCGTCAGCGATCCTAGAAGAGAATATCTCTGGATACTCTCACGCACTAAAACAGTGGATTCCAATCGCTACCAAGCGCTATTAAGCCGCCTGGTGAACGACAATGGCTTCAGTCTCGAAAAACTGAGCCTGACCCCACAAAATTAAACTGAGAACAAGAACTTAATAAAGACAATTCCAGTAATCAAACCGGAAAAGGCAATAATCCCAATCAGATACATTTTGCCGGACTTCATTTTTAAGGTTGCTGCGCTGTTATCTTTCATGATGCCACTTCCTTTCAGTAGTCAAAACTGATTAAAAACTGCTGTCAAACAAACACCCTACTCTTTAAACCTTTGCAAAACCCAATAAATGGGCGGTATCTTTTAAGAAAATCTTGAAGTGCGCCAAAGGATCACGGCGAACAAGTTTCTTATTCATATACGATTCAAATGTTAAGCGCTGAACGTCTTTATCTTCACACATCTTGACAAAGCGCTCGCGACGCTTATCGTTGTTGTACCAAAAACGCTGCATGATTCCGAGTACCAAAAATACAGTACCGTGTTCTTTCATGAAACGCTTGCGAGCTTTTGCTAACACCTTGCCATTGCCAGTTACCAGTAGCTCTTCAACAGCCTCAGCAGCGACTCTGCCGCCATACATTCCGTAATAGATGCCTTCGCCTGAGGCTGGCGCAACCACGCCAGCAGCATCTCCTGCCAAGACAACATCTCTGCCGTTATCCCATTTTTTTAATGGCTTCATTGGTAGCGGTGCGCCTTCATGTCTGAGCATTTCAGCATCCTCAAGACCAGTTTGTTTCTTGAGTGCACCTACTGCACTTCTCAAAGAGAAGCCTTTATCAGCAGTTCCAGTTCCAATACTCATGGTTTTGCCATGAGGAAAGATCCAGCCATAAAAGTCTGGGGATAAAGCGCCTTGATAAAAAACATCGCAGCGAGAACCATCAAAGTCAGCTGGTGGATTATCAGGAACCTTCACTATCTCATGATAGGCAAAGACATATTCCACATCCTTAGCGCCTGGAATCGCTTGGCGTCCAACTCCAGATTTAGCTCCATCTGCACCAATCACTGCCTTAGCACGAACAGCTATGGTTTCATCAGGCGCACCATGCTTGCCGCGCACAACATAGTGAATGACTGAGACTCCATCTTGATCTCGAGTGATTTTCTCAAAGATGCCCGTTCTTCTCTCGGCACCATCATTGGCGGCACGCACGCGCAAAAATTCATCAAACTTATCGCGATCGACCATCCCGACAAAGCCGCCCTCAATATGCATATCTACTGCCTTATCTGACGGCGCAATCATTCTGGCGCAATTGGCCTTGGCTACAAGGAGCTCATCAGGGATTTCAAAATCCTTAATTAGGCGTGGAGGTATGGCGCCGCCGCAAGGCTTGATTCGGCCCATGCGATCCAAGAGGAGCACTTTGCGACCTTTCTTGGCTAGATCACTTGCCGCTGTGGCTCCAGTTGGGCCACCACCAACTACTACGACATCAAAAGTTTCTAAAGTACCCATTCTGATCTCCATATATTGAGCACATCATTTAATCTTGAAAAACTTACGCACCTACTAAATGCTTTGACAACTCGTTTGTTTGTTTGTGCGGACGTGTCTGAAATGATAAGTACGCAGCCACAACAAATAAAACAGCTTCTAATAAAAAGACAAACGCATAGGCAGTCGCTGGGTTTCCTAAAACAATCCGAGCTATATCGCTCAGACCAGTCCCGACGATGCCACCTAAACCAAAAGCAAGGGCCTGCGAAGCGCCCCAAATACCCATGCGAACCCCTTCACGCTTTTCACTGCCTAAGCTGGCAAATTGCATCATTGAGCCAATGGCTGCAATTGAAAAAGCGCCATTAAAGATGCCTAAGAAAAAGACAGCGGTCTTGAAAAAGAGACTGCTGGCAACCGGTCCAGATAAGACCAAGCCCATCATGGCAATCGCTGAAGCAAGACACCCACCAATAGTCCAATTGCGCAGAGAAGTTAAATTCTTGGACTTTGCTCTGCTGGTAATAAACGCTAACGCGAGCATCCCTACCAAGACACCACCATTTTGAAGACCTGATAAAGCCGTGGTTTCAGCAGGGGTGTAGCCAAACGCGACTGCAGCAAATGGCTCTAAGATCAAATCTTGTGAGCTATAGGCCAACATGGAAATGAAGACAAACCAGGTAAATGAGCGTACGGCTCCCTCTTGCCAAACTTCAGCAAGTGCCTCACGGAAATTAACCTTGGTATTCTGTTTTTGTAAATCCTCGTGGGCTAGATTGATCGCTTGTTTTTCAACTGACTCTGCTGGTGTCTCCATACCCCAAATAGCCAAAAAGGTAACGATAACTGCTATTACAGAAACGGTAGAAGAGATCATCAATAAACGCTCAAAAGAAAATGGCGTCAAAAATTTTCCGCTGATGCTGGCAGTCATTGCAAAGCCAAAAATCATCATGAGCCAAACACAGGTTGCTGCAGCTGCTTTGCGTTTGGGGTCAACACGTTTGGCAAGTAAAACCAATAAGGCAGTACCGCTAGCACTCACACCAACACCAATCATGGCAAAGGCAACGATCGCTAGCGCAATACCCAAAATAATAGATTGCTCCAAGAGAATGATTGAAGTTGCAGCCAATATGCCGCCACTTGCTAAAACCAATATGCCGCCTCGTATCCAAGGTGAAGCACTACGAGTCTGATCTGAGCCAAAACCCATGCGGGGACGAACCAATTGAACCAAGTAATGCAGAGCAACTAGTGCTCCAGGCAAAATAGCTAGAAGTGCTAGTTCAATTACCATCACTCGGTTTAAGAGAGAGGTGGTTAAGACCACGATGGAGCCTAAAGAGGCTTGCACCAATCCTAGCCTCGCAATTTGCAGCCAACTGAGATAAGAAATGTTTGCGGTGCTCATAGGTTCAATGAATTAACTGATAGCGAATCGCCCTGCTACTGCAAATGCACTGACCATCATTCCTGCAACAAATAATGGCACCCCAAAACCACTCAAAAATAATGCGCGCTTAACTGGATCCTGCAAGAAATAATGCATCATCTTGATTTGACCGGCGATGAGCAGCAAGATCACGAATGCTTGCCAAAAGGCACCCCAAATCAAAAGCAGCCCAAGCACACCGAACTGTGGAACCAGCATCATCAAACAGGCATTTTCAGCGGCGCCTGCGATACCTAGTTGCACTGGCAGAGATAGAACGCCCATTCGACGATCGCCCTCTACTGCCTTGAAATCATTCAAAGTCATAATGCCATGAGCGCCAATGCTATATAGAATGGCAAGTAAAATCGAAGGGGTCGATGGAAATACATCACCCATCATGACAGCCGAACCGGTAAACCAAGCTAAGCCTTCATAAGATATTCCGCAAGCGGCATTACCCAACCAACCGTTTTGTTTAAAACGTAATGGCGGCATGCTGTAGAGCCACGCTAATAAAAGACCAAGCAGTGTCGCAACAAATGCCCAAGGACTAATAAACCAGCCCAATGCCAGTGATAGCAATGTCCAAATGAAAGCGACATAAAGCCCCCAAGTTCCGGGCATGCGACCTGAAGGAATGGGACGCTGAGGCTCATTGATGGCATCTACTTCACGGTCAAACCAATCATTCACTGCTTGGCTAGCCGCACATACCATAGGGCCTGCCAAGATCACGCCAGCGATTAATAAATGCCAGCGACCCTGAAAAGAAACACCAGTCGCTATCACACCGCAGGCAAAAGCCCACATTGGCGGAAACCAAGTAATCGGCTTCAGTAATTCGAGAATGGCCGAGGGCGCAGGATACCTCTGCACCGGAAGAGTATTTATGATCGCATTCCCCATTTCCACAAGCCTTCACTAGAAAAAGGAACAACCATCAAAATATGCTCCAACACAGCCAAAGATAAAATCGCGCCGGTGAGAGACATGGAAGCTACTTCAAAATCAGTACTACTGGGATGAATTGCAACCTCCCAGAGTGGAATGGCGCACAGCACACCACCAATTACTGAGAGGGGCAACAAGGGATTCATCGGCTTGCAGGTGAAATAAGTAAAGATGTATTTCAGGTGATTCGGTAAAAACCGTTCATTCAGATTCAGTACACCCAAGAAGATATTGAGCTTCGCACTCTGTCTCATGAGCCAAAGAATCATGAAGGTCCAAAAGCCTGTTTGGTTGGCGCCACCCCAAGTCATGATGGTTACTAACATTGCTAAAACTACCAAAGCAATTTCATGGTGCTGAATAGTCTGAAAGGCATAATGCATCTTTTTTAAGCCACGACAATCTTCAGGACAAGGCTCTCTACGAGGGCCAGTGACATAACCGAATAAGAAACCGATTTCTTGCCAACCCCAAACTAAAATTGCGCAGGTGAAACCACAATAAGCTCCCGCTACCGTACCTAAGTTGGCACTTGTTTTCAGCCCTACCAATGCCATAGCTAGCACCATACCGCTTACCCAAAAAGCATTTCTATAGGTGGAGGGATGGCGCTGATTTAAGAGCAGAATGATCCCGGTGCTAAACCACCATATAAAAATCGAGTAGAGGATAGGCCAAACGATGCTCATAAAATTACCAGGTAGGGACCATCCGAACGTTGGCAGGTAAGGTGTTATCTTGGACTGGAATGAAGTAAAGCTTCGCAAACACTAAACCAGCGCGAGCACCCAGAATGGCTGTCTTCACTTTATTCATGAAGCCACCCTCTTTCTTGTATGCGTCCATCTTCTCAAACAAGGCTCGCATCTCCTCAAGATAGTGATAGAAACGCGGATCATCTAAATTCACAGAAATTGGGAAGACCTGCTTAATAATTTCGTTTGTGATGAAAAGTACTTTCTTGTCGTAATCCGTTGGAGAAATTTTCATCGCCTTGTATAGCTCAATGCGGGTATGGTCGCGCACATACATCGTTGCATAGACTGCCAAGATGAAAAAGCGAATCCATAATTTATTTACACCTTGCAGCAACTTAGGATTAGCACGCATGATCAACGCAAAGGATTCGCCATGACGGAACTCGTCATTACACCAACGTTCAAACCATAAAAAGATCGGATGAAAACGAACCTCAGGGCGACTCTCAATTTCCCTAAAGATCGTGATGTAACGGGCATAACCAATCTTTTCTGAGAGATAGGTTGCGTAGAAAATAAACTTCGGCTTGAAGTAAGTATATTTCTTAGCTTTTGCCAAAAAGCCTAAGTCAATACCAATATTAAAGTCCTTCAGCCACTGATTAATAAAACCAGCGTGGCGGCTTTCATCCCTGGCCATATAGCCGAACAAGTTACGCATATCTGGATTGCTGACCTTACGCTTGATCTCAGCGTACAAAATACATCCAGAGAACTCAGAGGTAATCGAGCTGATTAAGAAATCAACAAACTCATCATATAAGGCGGGATGCAGATTGGAATAATTCTTATCCATATCTGCAGGACGCTGGAAGTGATCCGCATTATTGTCGCCCTCATACTCTGCCATCAATGCATCCCACTCTGGGCGCAAGGAGTCAATGCTAATGCGATCCATCTCTTTAAAGTCAGTCGTATAAAAGCGCGGGCTTAATACCGCATCTTCTAATGCCATCTTGGTGGAGTCATTGATTGATCCCTTTGCAGGGATCTGACTTTGCAACATGCTTTCTGCGCTATCTAAATTCATTTCCAACTCCAATAAATATTTATGACTTACTTACTGCTACTACATTTGATGCATTAAATAACCTAAAAAATGTTCCAGCATTGGTAGGGCCAAAAGACTCTAGGTCTACCATACGACCAGTTGCGGTATCGGCTAGAGTTAAGCGACCATCTGCGCGATAAATTAATTCAAATGGAGGTCCACTATCCAAGCCTCTGCGTTTTCTTTCTTGTGCAAGACCACGCAATGTGCCTCTGACAAAACCGGCTTCACCTTGCACAGCCTCAATTTGCTTACCAGTTTTGTAATCGATGACAGCGATAGAGCCATCAGGACGATCCTCAAAACGCAGTTGCAAAACTTGTACAGGCGATGCATCAGGTTCACGCACCTGACTCAAGTCGCGACTATTAATAAATACCAACAATAAAACAATGATGATCACATCAGCGATCAGCATTTTCGCAACGGGTGATAAAAAATCTTTTCCTTGGGTAACACTCATGCTGTTTGTGCTCTCGCTTGTTCAACTGCAATATCTTGAGGCTCTATCTTGCTAAGACCAGTGGATGCCTTCCAGGCTTCAGTAAGTAATTTTGCAACCTGCTGTGCCTCGGGAATACAACGCATCATCGGTTCTGGTTTTGCTAAACGCCAAGGCCGCACGTGAGGCCATAGGTGGAAGAAGGCAATCTTATCTTCGGTAGCAATTTGCATTGGGATATCACCAGTACCATCTGCATATAACTTTAAATCAGCACTTCTCAGCGTTTTATAAGGGAGGTTAAAGGTCACCGTCAACACAATACCCACTCGCATCACAATCCGACGATTGGTTAAGGTATACATCGTGGTAGTTGCTGACCAGTAAGCCAAAAGACCTATTAGCAGCAGACCAATCAGCGCTAAAAATACTGCGAGCGCAACACTACTCCAACCTTCTGACAAACCACCTTCACTACCTGCTACTGAGAAAACCTGCAAAACCACGATGACTGCAAAATAAACTGCGAGCCATGGCAGACGAAATACATGTTTAGCCATAGCAGTCCAACTAGGAGCGCCTTGCCAAAGAATCGTTTCGCCAGCAGGTAATGGTTCGGGCAACCCTAAGGCTGCCTCGAACTCATGCTCTGCTGATTCATATGGTTTTTGATTCACAAAATACTTTCAATTGAATGGGATTTAAATAAGGGGTTCTTGGCGCTCTGGGGTCGCATACAGAGTACCGCCGCCAAAGTAAGCCATGATCTTTTCTTCTTCTAAGAGCGTAATCTGATCTTGACTCTTTAAGCCTGGTACTAAAGCAAACTGATTGCCCAAGATCGATTCCACCTTGATAGCGTCTTTACCAATACGAGAAAAATTCATTGGTAGTAATACTCGTCTGCCACCAAACTCTGGCAAAGTTTCAATTTCAAAATAGCGAATCACGACTTCAGCCTGATCAATCCAGAGCTCTTTCACGGTGCCAGCTACCACACCATCATCACCCTTAACTTGCATACCAATCGGATTTCTATCCTGCTTGGCTACGCTAAATTGACCGAGTAAGCGCCCTGGCAAAATACGTTTTTGACCTTCTGATGTCATGTCAGGAATATCCGCACGCTTCGTAAAGGCGCCCGGCCCTACACCGTCTAACATCGGATTACCAGTTGGTACTAGAGGCGCACCATTTAAATAGCTTGAAGGTCTAGCAGCCACTTTTTCCAGAGGCTCATCTTTGGGAACAGTGACATCGCCCCAGTACTCTGTATGAAAAGTCTTCGGTGCCGGCATACCGGCTATTCCAGCCGCTCGTCTGGTCTCGCCACGAACGTCGTACTCTAGCGGAAAACCTTCACGCTTACTTTCTATAGTCAGGTAATAAACGAGGCCTGCAAAAAATACCCAAAATGCATATAGAACCAATTGTGCAACATCTACATATTCTGTAATTGCTCCGGTTGCCATCTTGCTCTCCCTTTTAACAATAATGCTTATTGTGAAAAAACATACTGTGCCACTATTTAACTTGGTAATTCATCTAAACCGAACTTCTGAGAAACATTCATCACAGGTTCCTTGTTCATAATGACCAAAGGTCCAATTGCAATCAATGTAGCAAACAACAAATAAAACTCAATGTGATATACAAAACTATAGCCTGTAGCGGTAGAAATCAAACCCTCACCTAGGAAGCCATTTGTCGCCAGGCTAGAAATCACATCCCGTATGACGCCGCCAGCTGCAATAGCAATACCAGATGCGCTAGCGTGTACCGCGCCCCAAGCACCTAAAACCAAACCATTCATCCCGCCTGATTCGAAACTCATGGCGGCAGTCAAAGTGCTCACAGAAAATAATCCGCCACCAAAGCCAATTAAAAATGCACCGCAACGAAATAAGGTGGGCGAAAGCAATGGTTCGGAAAAAATGACGCAACTAAATGCCGCAATACCAAACAAAGCGCCAATGGAAGCCAGGCGATAGGGATCAATTGAGCGATTTAGATAACGCGCAGCCACACCAAAAGCAACGAGAGCGCCTAAAGAAGTCAGACTGGTTAATACAGTGGTAGCACTAACCGATAAACCTAATACTTCAGCACCATAGGGTTCTAAGATAATGTCTTGCATACTAAATGCGGCTGTACCTAAACCTAAAGCTACCAAGAAACGCATCACTTTGCCCTGCTGTGAAAAAGTGGCCCAAGTTTCTTTAAAGCTTGGAGTTTCGATAGAGTGCGCTGTTAAATGGGGCTGACGAGGCTCTTGCTTCCAGGCTGCGATCAAGTTGAGCACCAAGGTAGTTGCTGCAACACCCTGTACCACCCGAATCAACAGAATAGGGGTGATATCAATCAGCAAATAGCCAAAGATGGCACTACTGACTGCCATACCAACCAACAGCATCATATACATTAGCGCGACCACTCTAGGTCTAGCTTGAGGCTCAGCTAGATCAGATGCTAAAGCGAGACCAGCGGTTTGAGTGGTCTGCATACCAGCGCCTACCAATAGAAAAGCAAGCCCGGTAGCGCCTTGCGCAAACCAAGCGGGCCAAGTGGTATCGCCAGACAAGAGAATGAGTGCGAAAGGCATGATTGCAAAGCCGCCAAATTGCAACCAGGAACCAATCCAAATATAAGGCACTCTGCGCCAACCCAGAAAAGACTTATGGCTGTCACTCTTAAAGCCAACCAGTGCTCTGAATGGAGCAAATAGCAGAGGCAAGGCAACCATAATCGAAACTAAAGCCGCACTCACTTTCAACTCAATAATCATGACTCGATTCAGAGTGCCAATCAACATGACCATTGCCATGCCTACAGAAACCTGAAACAGAGCCAGCCTCAAGAGACGACTGATTGGCAACTCTTTGGTGGCGATATCAGCAAAAGGTAAGAACTTTGGACTCACTCTCTTCCAAGTTTCAAATAACTCTTTGCCACGCCAGGTCAGAGTAAACATTTTCATTGTTATCGCGCTTTATTCTGATCAGTTGGCTTTTTGCTTAAGCGCATCGCCTGTGAAAAATAAAAAGCGCGTTGCACTTTTTGCGTACTGACTGGCGCCCAATCTGCTAAACCATCATGCTGACTGAAGGTTCTGGTGAGAGAGTCAATCGAAATGGGCTGAATAAACGGTGATCGATCACTTCTCGGAAATACACTACCAATCGTTAACAAGGTACTCAGAGCGGCATTATTGGGGGCAAATGTAAAAGCAATATTGGCACGCGTACGATTGGCAAGCTTCGCCATCGCATCAGCAATATCCAAGTGGTGATAGTGAATCATGGAATCCATACAAACCACATGATCAAACTCACCCAAGGCGGGCTCTAACATATCTCCAGAACGGAACTCAATAGATCCAGAGCCAACATCACGACCAATTCTCTCGCGCGCTAAATCAACTAAGGTAGGCGATAAATCAATAGCGACTACATGCGCACCCCGCTTTGCTAAATCAGCTGCTAAGATTCCAGTACCGCAGCCAGCATCCAAAACACGCTGTCCAGACAAATCAGTCGGTAAATAGCTTAGCAGGACATGACGCATCTCTTCACGACCAGCTCGTACCTTAGCGCGTATACCGCTGACTTTGGCCGTCGACGTTAGCTTTGCCCAAGCATCTACCGCAGTGCGGTCGAAATACTCCTGAAGCTGAGTACGTTTTTGAGTATAAGAATTTTCAAGCATGGCTAACGATCGCCTTTAATTATTTCAACCATGGGGAATAGATATAAGCTAAGAGATGCGCTATTACCGCTATGAATCCAAAAAATTGTGTTCCTTGCACAAGGTTGCGATGCAATTCTTCTGCCTCTGCAATGCTTAAGCCAGTTAACGCTGTCTGAGCACTACTAAGACTTGCTGCTTGTGCAGCTTGTAATTGAATAGTCTGCGCGCCAAGCATAGACTCGCGCGTCTTCTTTTCTTGATCTAGGCGAGCCATCCGTAGCTTCCAGATAAATTGACCTGCATTGATCACATAGGTTGCATAGGCCGCTAAAGCCAATAGCATCAGTTGAATTGGGTCCAGATAACCAGTACCCAGTGCTACAAGATATAAGGTATGAAGCAACAACACCAACATACTAAATACATCTTCCCAGAAAAATGCTGGGGCAAACAAGTAGCAGTTAAAAACAACCTTCTCCCAAATACAACCAGTGATCATGATGGTGTAGAGCGTTAATGTTTTAACCACTACTGAAATATTGGCGGCATGTTCTCCCTCGCCGGTAAATAAAAAACGCAGGACGAGGTAAAGACTAACCAAGAAAACAACAAACTGAATAGGCGCCAAAATACCTTGGACAAGTGTCCACTTGGTTTCGTCTCTTCTTACCCTCTCTTCTGGGGTATAAAGTGGCTTATATGTTTTTTCCATGTACAGTCTGATATATTTTCTGCAACAACCTTAAGACAATTATTAATACACTTTTAAAGCACAAAAGTGTCAATTAAAGTTTACGGTATCTGGAAAAAGAAAGTCCTCGGGATAACCCTATTGGGGGTACTTACCCTATAGCAACTTGCTCAAAAAAAGCGCTAAATAGGATCATTACTAAATGATCAGTTTTGAGAGAAATAGCGCCCTTCTATTTTGCAGTGCAGCATATTTTTCTAGGAGCACTTACAGCCTTTCATTTTGTATTCATTACTAGGCTATTAGGAGATGGGCTTTGTCAGATTCACTGAAAAAAACGTTCCAATCTAATGTAAGTGAATTGGATAACGCAGAAATGAAGCTATGGCTAAATAAAACCATAGAATCAGAGATCATCCCGCGCTTGCTGATGGGGCATAAATTAGAACCAGCAAACGATCAATTTATTCGCCAGATTAATGAAATCAATATTACGCAAGTTGAAATTGTCGACTTTTGCCAGATATTGTTGGATGGCCCCATAGAGGATTCCTTTTCCTTTATAGATAAGATGCAAAAATCGGGGCATACCCTTGTATCGCTCTATATGAATCTGATTCCAGCGTCTTGTAGACGCTTGCAGCATCTTTGGGAAAATGATGAAAACAGCTTTACAGAGGTGACGGTCGCGCTAGGGCGTGCTCAGAACCTCATTCATCAACTTAGCCCTCTCTTTATGAGTCAAGGCAATCTCGCCCATTACCAGGGTAACGCCCTTCTGATTAATGCACCGGGGTCGCAACATACCCTGGGGATCTTAATATTAGGTGAATTTTTCAAGCTGAATGGCTGGAATACGACAGTCGAAATTGAAACTTCTAGTGCAGAATTAAAGGATCGAATCAACTTGCAAGCCTATGATTTATTGGCAATTTCTATCTCATGTGAAGATCAGTGGGATACTATGGAGGCATTGCTAAACGAAGTAAAGAAGGTATCAAAAAATAAGGGGATACTGACCATGGTGGGCGGTCCATTATTTGATTACAAACCAGAATTAGTAAAAGCTTGCTCTGCAGATGCCTGCGCCCTGACAGCCGAAGAGGCTATTAAAACAGTGTCGGATCTTTTAGCCCAAAGAACTAGCCTAAATTAATATGCCTGCCTCACATCATCCAGAGCAACTCTTTTCAGGCCTAAGCAGTAAGGAGCTTAGCCTGATTGCTCAAGCCTCGGCAGATATTTCGCTTCTGTTGGATGATTATGGAACCATAGTCAACATCTATTCTGAAAATCAGAGTCTAGCCAAACAGATCCCAGATGGCCTCATAGGAAAAAAATGGTTAGATATTGTTGTACCAGACAGCGTCAAAAAAATGCACTACTTGATAGAAGACGCTAGCTCAGACAAGATCACTAAGTTTCGACAAATCAATATGGTCGGTAACCATCAAAATATGGTACTGCCAATGATGTGCACTTCCATCAAAACATCATCCAATAAAAAAATTATCGTTATTGGCAGGGATCTTTCGGAAGCATCCAAGCTGCAACAAGATTTAGTTGCTGCCCAAAAAGAAATTAGTAAAAATTATCTGCAAATAAGTCAACTAGAAGAACGCTTTCGGTCGATCTTTGAAATCGGTACTGAATCGGTCATCATCGTTAAGGGAGATGATGCTTATCAGATAGTCGAGATGAATGGCAACGCAATTAGGCAAATGCTACTAGCTAAAAATAATTGCATTGGCAGGTCATTTCTTTCGCTCTTACCTGCAGCAGAATTAAACAAAGCCAAAGCCTTTCTTCAGACCGTACAAAATACTGGCGAACCCAATACTCTAGAAACTGTCATTAACGGCGGGCAAGTCATTCGGATCAAAGCAACTTCTTTTATAAATAGCGGAAAACCCTACTTATTATTTAACCTTACGCAACCCGACTTAGCTAAGACATCCAACCTACTAGATGCTGACTCCTTAACTGTTAAGGCCATTGAAAATAATGCGTATGGTTTTATTGTGTGCACTCCGGAAGGTCAGATCCTCAAAGCAAACAAGGCCTTTATTAAATTAAGCAATGCTAAGACCGAACAAGACTTGATTGGCACTACTATCCAAAATTATCTAGGGCATGACACAACAGATTTTGATCGCATGATGCAGTCCTTAAAAGGAAAAGCAAGTACTCAATCTTGTGTCTCTTCGATTAACGACAATAGTGGTGGTTTTAAACTAGTAGATATTTCAGCGGTATCCGTAGTTCAGCCACGCGCTTGTATTGGCATGATTTTCCGACAAGTAGATTCGAGACAAAATAAAGATAAGCGTATCGACAAGAAACTAGTACGAAATTCTGATGAATTGTCGATGCTGGTTGGAAAAGTCCCCTTGAAGGACATCCTAGCCGAAACCACTGACTTAATTGAGCAACTCTGCATCAAAGCTGCCTTAGATCTGACAAAAGACAATCGTGTTTCAGCTTCTGAGATCCTAGGCTTATCTCGACAAAGTCTTTACATCAAACTCAGAAAGTATGGTCTAGTAGACTCCAATAAGGATATTGATTAGAAAGTCAGTAATGGGCAACCAAGTTGCATTGATGGTCCTTATAGACATTCAATCATCAGCAAAATTCAGCGGAATCTTAAGACTCATGTTTGCAAGACTATGGCTTTGGTCAACGCCAGGACTAGAGTTCTACAAACACATGGGCTCAGGAAGAAACGGGGGCTTTTCATTTCATCCAAGCGCTACCCACCAAGCACTGTTTTGCATCTTCAAAGATATCACTAGCGCCGAAAGATTTTACAAAACCTCTCAGTTGATTCAATGGTATCGGGCGCACGCTAAAGAATTTTTTTCAGTAAAACTCAAAACCTATTCAATTAAAGGTCAGTGGTCAGGCTTTGTACCTCAAATTACTGTCGACGCACCTACATCAGGGCCAATCGTATCGATTACCAGAGCCTCTATTAAGCCGCTCAATTGTTTACAATTCTGGAGTAAAGAACCAGCGGCTGAAAGCTCACTTGAGCAAACTTCTGGCTGCATTATTGCCGCCGGCATTGGTGAAGCTCCCTTTTTTCGCCAGGCTACTTTTACGATCTGGGAATCGCAAGCAGCGATGGATCAATATGCCAGACAAGGCGCTCATCAAGCTGCCATCCGCGCATCCATGAGCGGTAACTACTTTTCAGAATCGATGTTTTCACGCTATCAACCTTTTGATGCCTTCGGTAGCTGGAAGGGTCGTACTCTTGGCTAAGGCACCCGTTGTCATTATTGGTGGTGGCATAGGTGGATTGACCTGCGCACTCGACCTCGCTTCCTCTGGGGTTGAGGTGATCTTGATTGAAAAAGAATCTCAAGTTGGCGGCAAGATTCGACAACTGAATTGCTCAAAGGATCTGATCAAGCCTGCACTCATTGATTCTGGCCCAACCGTCTTCACAATGCGCTGGGTATTTGATGCCCTCTTTCAAAAGGCAGGCACCTCACTGGAGTCTGAGTTAAAGCTTGAAAAATTAAATATCTTAGCAAGACACGCCTGGAGTAAAGATGAAAGGCTCGATTTATTTTCTGATGTAGAACAATCTGCACAAGCCATTGCAGCATTTTCCTCTCCAGCGGAAGCAAAACGCTTTCTACAATTTTCCGATCAATGTCGCAGACTGTATAAGGCGCTAGAAAAGCCTTATATGCTGTCTGCTAAACCAAACTTTGCCGGAATGATTTCGGATTTGGGAATGTCTGGATCCAAAGTCTTATATGAAATTGGTTTGTTTAATAATCTCTGGAAATCACTCGGCAACTATTTCCATGACCCAAGGTTGCGTCAGTTGTTTGGTCGCTATGCTACTTATTGCGGATCCTCACCCTATCAAGCGCCAGCAACCCTCATGCTGATTGCCGATGTTGAGGCACAGGGTGTCTGGGCGCTGGAAGGTGGCATGTATTCATTAGTAAAAACGATTCACAAATTAGCCGAAGCTAAAGGTGTGCAATTTTTAACCGGGCAAGCATGCGAAGAAATCTTATTGGATCACGGTCACATATCAGGCGTCAGGCTTACGGATGGAACTGTTCTGCATACTGAATCTGTCGTTTTTAATGGCGATCTTGCCGCACTGCAAACTGGCTTACTCAATTCTGAGGGAAGCAAAGCGCTGAGTGCAAAAATGATTCCACCTTCACCTGCTAAGAGATCTCTTTCTGCAATTACCTGGTCGATGAATGCTAAGACAGACGGCTTCCCTTTGGTGCGACACAATGTGTTCTTTAATCAAAATTATCATGCAGAGTTTGATGATATTTTTAGTAAGAGACGTCTCCCTGTAAAACCAACAGTCTACGTTTGCGCTCAAGATCAAAGTGATGTTTATCAATCATCCTCAAATACTCAAAGGCTACTTTGTCTGGTAAATGCTCCCGCAAACGGCGATCAATCAGAATTTAATGCTCAAGAAATTGACGCCTGCGAACACGAAACTTTTGGTCTTCTGCAACAATGTGGTCTCAACATCGACTTGGATAGCGCAATATGTCAACGTACAACGCCCTCCCTTTTCAACCAGCTCTTTCCGGCAACGGGGGGAGCCCTTTACGGCCAAGCCAATCATGGTTGGATGGAAACTTTTGGGCGAGCTTCAGCGCAAAGCCCGATTCCGGGCCTCTACCTAGCGGGTGGCAGCGTGCATCCGGGTCCGGGAGTGCCGATGGCCGCGCTCTCGGGACGAATGGCGGCCGCAACACTGATGGATCACCTCGGTTTGATCAAGCTGTCGGGCCGAACGCTTATCTCTGGTGGTACATCGACGCTCTAAGCGATGACGGTAAGCACGGCATAGTCCTGATTGCATTTGTTGGTAGCGTATTTTCACCTTACTATGCGTGGGCTAGAAGAGGTAATGCCACTGTTAATCCAGAAAATCATTGCTCATTGAATGTTGCTATTTATAGCCGAGGAAAAAATCGTTGGGCAATGACTGAGCGAGGAGAAAAACAAGTTTCCCGCAATGCTACCGAATTTGTGATTGGTCCCAGTAATCTGCGTTGGGATGGAGAAAAATTAATCGTTCATATCGAAGAGCGCGCAGTGCCTTTTGGTCAAAAAGTTTCAGGTACGGTTGAACTCTATCCAAATACCTTATTCAACTTTAGTACGCCTTTAGATGCTGCTGGCAAACATCGTTGGGGTCCTCTTGCTCCTTCAGCACGGGTCAAGGTGCGCTTAAACTCCCCAGATTTACAGTGGGCAGGCAACGCTTATTTAGACTCAAATGAAGGTGATGAACCTATCAGTCAATCTTTTCATGAGTGGGACTGGTCCAGAGCGGAGATGAGTGGTGGTCGAACTGCTGTCATTTACGATATACGAGAAAAGAGTGCTCAAGAAAAGATATTGGCATTGACCTTTAATCCTAATGGAACGATTGATCATTTTGAACCTCCGCCAAGACAGGCTTTGCCAAAAACTATTTGGGGTATTCGAGGGCATATGCGCAATCAAAGCTCTAAAGGTTTAGAGGTAGTTCAGGTTTTAGAAAACACGCCTTTTTATACGCGTTCCGTTTTAAATTCTGAACTGCTGGGTGAAAAGGTGCTTTCGTTTCATGAAACCCTCAGCGTGCCAAAGCTAACGCTGACCTCAACTCAATTGATGCTGCCTTGGAGAATGCCTCGGATTACGTGGTAATTGGCAACTGAAGTTAATACGTTTACTGTAAAGCTCTGCCACTCTTGCGAGGATTACGACGACGTTCTTGTCTCTCCATGAGATCAACAAACCACAGTAAACGATCGTGAGCCGTTCCTTCAAAACGCTTTTCATGAGGCACTTCAATTACGGCATCTACTAAATACTGAATGGCTTTATCAGCATCCACTTTCAGCTGTCTAGAAAATATTTTAGAGATTGCCGTAAAGGCTTCGGCCAAAAGGACTACCTTTCTCTTGGAAGGTACGTAGGCTCTTGTCGAAACAGAATCCAAATTGAGCTTTTCTACCTGGCGACCAATCTCCCCATAAATCAGTCGAGCGGCCTGAATAGCGGGACGGCAATCCCATGGCAAATCAGAAATGCCGTTCTCCGCACGAGAATATAAAACATCTGCATGCTTTAAGAGACGCGCAATCACAGAAGCAATTTGATCATTAAACTCTGGCTTACTGAGCCAAGCCTGCGGATCTAGGCCCGCTTCCCTAAGCCAAGCAAGGGGTAAATAGATGCGCCCGTTTGCAGCATCTTCACCAACATCGCGTGCGATATTCGTGAGCTGCATGGCCAGACCAAGTTCACATGCTCTTGCCAAGGTCTCAGGTTCTCGACGATCCATAATGACACACATCATTGCCCCTACAGTACCTGCAACCCGTGCGCAGTAATCGAGTAGATCTTCTAAGGTTTCGTAAGTTTTAAATTGGGTGTCCCACTCATAGCCCTCAATCAATGCGAGAGGCAGACTAATGGGCAAATCAAATTCTTTCACCACAATCGATAAAGCACGATCAGCGGCAATATCATCAGGCATGCCTTGATAGATACGATCAAGGCGTTCACGCAATTTGGGTATCGCATCCGGCTCTGCATCTACCGCATCAGCTACATCATCCGTAATTCGACAAAACGCATAAAGGGCAGTTGCGGGATCTCTCACTCTCTGAGGCAAGATTCTGGAGGCGGCAAAGAAGGACTTGGATCCATCCCGCATGGTTGCAACGCACTCTTGAAGATCTTTAATATTTTGACTCATGTTAGGGCTTTTTTAGGATCGGCTACTACAGACATTAATGCTTTTGCCGAAGATAAAACACCGGGGATACCCGCACCAGGGTGGGTTCCAGCGCCCACCATATAAAGACCTGCAACATCCTCACTACGGTTATGAGGTCTAAACCAAGCACTTTGTAATAAGAGGGGCTCAAAACCAAAGGCAGCACCTTTGACTGACAAGAGGCGATCCTGAAAATCTTGAGGTGTCATACAAAAAGATGTCTTGAGGTGTTTTTCAAAGCCAGGCAAAACACTTTTATCTAGATACTTAGCGATCGCTTGACGATAAGACTCAGTCTCTTTGGACCAGTCCGTACCGCTTGCTAAATTCGGTACTGGAGCCAACACGTAAAATGTATCGCCGCCAGCAGGAGCTAAAGATGGATCCGTAGCTGTTGGTCTATGCAAATACAGACTGAAGTCATCTGCCAAGACGTGTTTCTTAAAGATATCCGTTAATAGCTCTTTATAACGCTTACCCAACAAGATCATATGGTGGGGAACATCAGGATATTGCTTGTCTGTGCCAAAGTACCAAACAAAGAGACTCATTGAATATTTACTACTATTGACCTTAGAGTCAGTCCACACTTTCCGATGCTCTGGGGCGATGAGTTTCTGATAAGTCCAAGCGGCATCCGCATTCGAAACCACAATATCAGAAGGTATAAATTCACCATTGGCAAGTGTGACACCTTGAGCTTTACCATTGACTACTTCGATACGCTTCACTTCAGAGTTAAGCCGAATCTCCACCCCTCTATCAGCCAATAAACCCGCTAAACCTTTAATTAAAGAGCCAGTTCCACCCATAGCAGAATGAACGCCATGGCGTCGTTCTAAGGAATTGATGAGCGCATAGACTGCGGTTACAGAAAAAGGATTTCCGCCAATTAAAAGTGGATGAAAACTCATCACCTGACGTATCTTGTCATTTTTTAAATGACGTGCAACTAACTTATAAATACTCTCCCAAGCCTTCATCTTGATCATCGATGGAATTGCACGAAGTAAGTCGCCAATCGAATCAAATGCAGTGGAACTGAGCTCCTGAAATCCAAGCTTGTAGCATTTTTCTGCCTCCGCTAAAAATCGCTCATAACCTGGCAAGTCTTCTGGTGCAAACTTAGCCACTTCGGCGCGCATTCTGGCGGGGTCACCGGTATAGTCAAAGTGGGTTCCATCATCAAAGCGGATGCGATAGAAAGGATCCATTAAACGAAGGTCAACATCGTCGGTCATTTTCTTACCGCACAACTCCCATAACTCATTAAGCAGGAAGGGTGCAGTAATAATGGTGGGGCCTGCGTCAAAGGTATAGCCATCGCGACGATGAACGTATGCCCTACCCCCTGGAGCATCGAGCTTTTCTAAAACAATGACCTTATAGCCTTTACAAGACAAACGAATGGCGGCTGCTAAACCACCAAATCCACTTCCAATCACAATGGCAGTGGATCCTTCATTTTCCTTAAAGTCAGCTTTTTTTAACATTTCCTCAAACCAACTTTTCTACAAAAAAATAGCGTCATATTGATCGTATTACGCTATTGGTTAGAACGAACTATAGATTACTTCATTGCCACCGATTTTGCTGGTGGAACAGGATCCTTACCCTTCATCACTGGCTTTGCTGGACCAGTTAAGAAAGGATAGTCTGACAACATCGATACTCCATAAAGTGGCTTGTAAGCCCCTTGGTGGCAAGTAGCACAATTGGCTTTGGCAACATCCCCAGTAGGCCCTAAACGATGCTCTGGAAATAGACCTTTAATTGGCTCCATGTAATTATTATTGATATCTTGCGCCATCCGAATGGCATACCAAGCTCTAGCTCTTTGTGGAGGGCTCTCTTCCCAAGATGAGAAATTACGCGAGTTATGGCAATACGTGCAATTAACACCCAATGATTTTGAGAAGTGCATCATCAAACCATAGGTCGCTTCAGTTTCGTTGATGCTGTGTTTATTGCCTGTTGGTAATGCGGTGCCACCCTGCACACGAATGTTGCTCGATTTCGTGAGGTACTGAGCAAAATAATCATTTGGCAAGGATGAATAGCCTGAAGAAGCAACTGGCGTATTTTGTCCGTCTTTATCACCTAGCAGTCCATTGCCCGTCTGTTGCTTCGGCGCTTTGAACCAAACTTGCTCAGGGATATTATTGCCACGATGGCAGGTGTAGCATGTCACGCCCGTCTGCGCTACGTGATCTTGCCATTGAGTATTCACTCGCTGTGTCATCAAAATCATATTGCGCGCAACTTGCTTGGTGTAGAGCGAGTCATCTGCAAAGTTCGCAGGGTTATGACAATAAGTACAACCTTGCTCTGGCGCAACCCAGCTTGTCATGGAAGCCATGAAGGTACCAAATTGAGCTACGCTCAAATTATTCAGAACTTTCACATTTTTATAGACTGCTCCTGCTTTTGGTCCATCTGCTGGAGCAGCGCCATACGAGACAGGTACAGCATTTTTCTCAGCCTGTTCAGCTAAGATACGCGGGTTGTAAATCAAATCCATGCCTGTTCCACGGAAGCCATGCTGGACAGCTTCAATTGGAGGTCTCTCGCAGCCGGACAGAACCAGAACACTTGCCAACAGAGCCGGCAATATCAGAAATTTTCTTAATTGCTTCATGGCTTAACTCCTGTAATAACAGGTGCAGCAGGTGCAGCTGGCGGGACGAATCCAGAAGTGGCTGGATCGGGGATAGGGACTCCAAAAACGTCTGGATAAGAAGGGGCGACATTATGTTTCACTGCCCATAAATACCAGTTATCCACTACGGTACCGGTGAGCAAAATACCAATGCCACCTACTAAAGGTGTTAGTACTGCAAACCACCAAGCCCAACGGTGAATCGATTCCATCGTGGCATTAAAGCCCATGGTCCATCTCCAGAACAAAGCGGCTCTTTCTGAAGCTGTACCACGATCAACGATTTGCTCAATCTCGCGTTCACCACCAAAGCGGCTGACTGCCAAAATCGTTGCGCCATGCATGGCAAATAAGAGTGCTGAGCCATAGAGGAAAACAATCGAGAGCATGTGGAATGGGTTATAGAATAAATTGCCATAGCGCAATGAAAACGCGGCAGTCCAATCTAAGTGCGAGAAGACTCCAAATGGAACCGCCTCACTCCAGCTACCCATCATGATCGGACGAATGAATCCCAAAACAAGATATAACCAGATAGCCGCTAAGAAACCCCAGGCAATGTGAGTACCCATACCTAAAGCGATAGCACGACGATACATTCTTGCCCACCACAATAGAATCGATACTGTTAGGAAGAAGCCTGCCATCATCCACCAGCCACCTTCATTGAGGGGCATAAACAGAGACAAGCCATGTTTAGGTAAAGGTGGATCCAGTGACAGCCAAAATAATTGGCGCACAAATTGAATTGGGCTCCAATTAACTGAGGCCAGCATATTCCAGCCCATAATCTGAATGGCAATAATGCCGAAAAATAAAGAGGCTAAACCAAGACGTCCTAAATAAATTGGTCCTAACTGAGCATTACCCAGTCGGCCAAATAAATGATAGAGCTTGGGCTCGCCAAAGCGCTCGCGCTCATCATAAGGATCTATGGAGACTCCATGATGTGGTGGCGCAACGACTTGAACTTGAGTAAAAAGGTTTTGATATTCCATAATTTTTATATTCCCCTCTTATCGCCAAATCGGCAGGTTCAACCACCAGCCCCACCATTCTGGCCAACCACGAGTCCAAAATGGGCCGCTAATCACAATACAAACGGCGCTCCAGAAAACTGCTGCTAAAGCTAAAAATAATCCGAGACGATGAATGCCTAAAGTTCCGATGGAATAACCGATCGCATCTCTAAAGAAAGTATCTTCATGCTCAGGCGTTTTAACAAACTGCCCTTTTTGTGGATTGGTGGACGATAAGACCAAGCCACCGTGTAATACCAAAGCGAAGGTGGTAGTAAAGAATAAGGACACAGCGATCATATGCGCTGGGTTGTAATGAAAATGTAAGTACTGATAGCCTGTATTCGATACCCAATCGAGGTGACTTAAGATGCCATATGGGAAACCGTGACCCCATGCACCCATGAGTACAGGTCTAATGACTACTAAAGTGAAATACGCAAATACCGCCATTAAGTAGGCGAAGGGAACATGAAGTCCCATACCCAGTTTTCGGCAAATTTCAATTTCACGTAAAGCCCACGAAAAGAATGCGCCTAGAGCACATACTGTGATGAGCTGCCACAGGCCTCCTTTTAATAAGGGGGCAAAGCCTAATCCATAACTGATATCCGGTGGGGCAATGTTAATTTGCCAAGGGTTCCAGGTTGGACCCTGTGAAGCGCCCCATAAAATGAGTGCGGTGCCTAAAAAAGCAAAGAAGACAGTCGTAACACCAAAAAATCCAACATAAAACGGCCCTACCCAAAAATCGAATAAGTCCCCACCAACTAAGGTACCACCTCGAACACGATACTTTCTTTCAAAACTTAGCATGGCCATTTTTATGCTCTCCAATGAATGGATAAATAGGGTTGAGCTAAAAAGCTTTTTAACCTAACCCTATTCACCATTTTTTATACAAATTACTTTGCTGCTGGAACTGATGGTGGCATTGCAGAACCTGTTTTTGCTTCCATCGCCTTGAACTGGGCTTGGCTCAAACCATCCAACCAGTTGAAACGAACGCTGCTCAGCAAAATCAAGTGAATCATTGCTGCAAGACCAAACAGAAAAATACCTTGAACAACCATTGATCGCAACGGATCATACAGTTTCCAAATTCTCCACATAATCTTCTCCTAATTTAAGTAAGACATAAAACCATAAACAGCTGACCTTGTGCCCTCGATAAGCGATTTTTCTTCAGCCCCTGGAAGCCAAGAACTCCACTTATTTGGCAAAATCTGGGTAAACAAAGAAATAACAAAGCACACTAGAAAACACAAAATAAAAATAAGATTGAAAGAAATAGAATCTTCTCTAATCATATTTTTTTCCCTGCTCATAACGTGATCATTTTTCATTTCATCCCCCTAAGATTGAGTCCTATTTCAGTGGAACCAAGGACGCCAAGCCCAAACCAAAATATGGGCTACTACTGCTATCGAAACAAAACCAACTAAACCTTGGACGTACAACTGGTGAAACTCCTTGGCTTCGTCATCAGTAAGGCCGGATATTGAACCTGTTCTGTGGTCGCTCATAACCTAATACCTCCTTCAAAAATAGCCTTGCGGCCGTTACCGCGCTTAACCCGCGCGACATGGGCTGTAGCGTACGGCATGCCACATTCCGTTTTCAACAAATCAATTGATTTGTTGAAGTTAACTTTTGCCAATGAAGTCATCATGCTTCGACCTCTTCAATAATTTCTTTACAGGATGACTTCACTCTGGCAGCGGTGATTCTTTCTTCGCCAGCTTTTTCTGCTTCTTGCTCTACACGATCACGCATCTCTTTAGCGGCAGAAATCTGAACCAACACTGGCCTGGTTTTAATATAGTCAGCCACCAATTTCTGAGCATCCTGGTCCCAAGGCAGAGCATTCGAACGATAAGTTCGCGTTAGCGAAGCATCGACCTTATCCATATCGGTACCCAAGGGCAGGATATAAAAGAGCGCATCGAATAGTCCGTTACAAAACTCTTGAATGATGTAGGTTGCGCCGGCGTATCCCATAAATGGAGTACCGGTATGGCGACGAATAATGGCGCCAGGAAATGATGAGGGAATATAAGAGGCTTTGCTGCCGTTTTCAGCTAAATACATTCTTTCGTTATAGCTACCAAACATGACTAGTGGTGGCTTTTCTTTGGTCAACTTACGTACGTCTTGATTATTGGTTTTCTCACCAGGCTTTCGTGGAACAGCAAAGCTGCAAGGTAGGCCCATCTCATCGGATAAGAAATGACGAATGCCTCTGGTGTAAGTTTCATTAGCGACTACTGCATAACTTGCAGTACTGAAAAAGTCTTGGGTTACTGAACGCCACAAATCCCAGATCGGTTTAATGGTGGTATGTTTCTCGCGTTCAATAAATGGCTCTGGATCTACACCAAGCAATTCACCGAGTTTGCGCAAGAATTGAGTAGTGCTATGCAAACCTAGAGGCGCTTGCAAATAAGGACGCTCCAAAGCTTCGCAAAGCATGCGTCCAAACTCACGGTACATACAGATATTCACATCAGCATTGACTAAGTTCTCAACTTCAGCCAAATGGGATCCCAATGGGAAGACCATATTAATTTCAGCACCAATACCTTCGACCAAACGACGGATTTCTGCTAAATCACTCGGCATATTAAAGGTGCCATAACAAGGTCCAATAATATTGACACGTGGCTTTTCACCTTCTGCTCTGGGTTTACGCTCTGGAATCTTACGAACGCCATACTCGCTCCATAACCAATACATGGCGCGATTAGCACATTGCCATTGATCTTCATCGATGGTTCTTGGTAAGAAACGAGCAATATTCATGCCTTCAGGAGTAACGCCACCGCCAATCATTTCTGCAATGGAACCTGTCACTACGACTGCTGGTAAGTCTGGGTCTAAGGTAGCATGCGCACGCTTCATGGCACCTTCAGTACCTTCACGCCCTAACTGTTCTTCCTCTAAGCCAGTAACGACAATCGGTAACTCGTGAGGAGGTAATGCATCGGTGTAATGCAAAACAGAAGTCACCGGTAAGTTTTCGCAACCTACAGGACCGTCAATAACTACTTGCAGACCTTTGATAGCAGTAAATACGTACACTGCTCCCCAATATCCACCGGCGCGATCATGATCGATGACAAACATTACATCATCTCCTCAGCTTTACGCTTCTTGATTTTCTTCTCTAGTTTGCGACGCACTTCAGCTTTGAACTCTGGATGATCTTGAGGAACATTCTCCCAAACACCAGACTTAAACCCAGATCCAACATCACCAAAGAATGCTTTCATCTCATCAAAACGCGCTTGATTACCAATCGCGGCATTGATTACTTGCGCTAATGAACCAGCACCTGCAGGACCCATCAACGGTCTTGCTGAAATCAAATTCGTAAAATACAGAGAGGGAATTGACGCTTGCTTCGCAGCTTGCACTACTGGGGTAGTACCAATCGCCAAGTCTGGTTTGAATTCTTTCATTGCCGCCAAATCTTGCTCCAATGAAGCGCGGAACTGAACGTGCACTCCTTTGGCCTCTAACCATTCACGATCTTCATCGCTCCATGGCGTGCGAGGACAGGCAGAGCCAACATAACGAACATCGGCACCACTCTCAATCAGTAGACGGGCTACGATGAGCTCCGAACCTTCATAGCCACTTAAGGTAATACGGCCCTTAATTGGTGCCGCAGCAAGCACGCCTTTAATGGCTGGAAGAATCTTGTTTTGTGCAGCAGCGATCAGATCCTGTGGAGTATTGGTTGATTTACCAATGGCCTCTAACCAACGCGCTGTACCTTCATAACCTACTGGAGCTGAGCCAACAATGGAACGTCCTGCTGCTTCAAACTCACGAATACAAGAGGTATAAAACGGATGTAGTGCAGCAACGGTTACACAATCGAGCGCTTGATACATTTCACGCCATTCACGAGTAGGCACTGAAGCACCAACTGCCAAGCCCATTGGCTCAATCATCATACCGATGCCAACAGGATCTGCTGGGAAAATTTCACCTAATAGAGTAATCGTTGGCTTGCTTGAGCGACCAGCACGAGGCGCTTGCACTGGACCCGACATGGCTTCATTGCGAGCGTAATTGAGCATGGCACCGGCTAGAACATCTTTTGCTTCAGCATGGGTTGGCACACCAAAGCCTGGTACATCAATCCCAATAATCCTGACACCATTAATTTCTTTTGGCAGCAACTGAAGTGGAACACCACTGGCTGTTGGTACGCATAAATTAATAATGACGATTGCGTCATATTTTTCTGGATCAGCTTCTTGGTAGACAGAGTCGCGAATATCTTCAAACAACTTACCAGTCACGAGAGTCTCTGAATTAAACGGCACATAACCCACGCTACGACGGGCGCCATAAAAATGAGAAGTGAAAGTTAAGCCATAAACACAGCAGGCAGAACCGGAAAGAATCGTGGCAGTTCTACGCATCCGCAAACCTACACGCAATGCTCCAAATGCAGGGCACATACTTTGTGGTTGGTCATGCGGGCCCTTAGGATAGTCTTTGGCATATTGCTGCAAAGTCTCCGACTTACCCGCTGCCTTAGCAGCAGCGAGCATCTCTGCTTCACCGGAGTGACAGCCCAGACCATCACCTAAAGCAGGATCGGTCTTTAACTTTTCCTCTGGAGTAATCGGAATGATCGTTTTAGTCATAGCAGCAGATTGCTCTCTATCTCTTTAAGCTTGATCGTAAATAACTTCGAGTGTTTTCTTAACGACTTCGTCTTTACCCATCATGTCCTTAACGGTAGCGGGCTTCAAAACAATGTCGCGACCAGTCACTTCTGAAGAGAACAAGCCTAGTAACTCATCTTGACTTAATGGTTTAGGACGAACTGGCGGAGCTTCTGAAACATTGGTAGCCAGCTCTTCGAATAGTGGGGCCCACTGCGTGCCAGGCTGACCAATAATTTCATAGCTAGCACTCTTGCGACGAATATCTTCGTTCGCAGGAATAGCTGCTAGTACTGGAATACCAGCCTTTTCAGCAAACGCCTGAGCTTCACCAGTGAGGTCATCTTTATTGATCACCATACCTGCTACGCCCACGTTACCGCCTAATTTACGGAAGTACTCCACCGCTGAACAAACGTTGTTAGCAACATAGAGAGATTGCAAATCGTTACTAGCAACCACAATGACCTTTTGGCACATATCACGTGCGATTGGCAAACCGAAGCCGCCGCAAACCACGTCACCTAAGAAATCAAGGAGTACATAGTCAAAGCCCCAATCATGAAAGCCCAATTTTTCTAAGGTTTCAAAGCCATGAATAATGCCGCGACCACCGCAGCCACGACCTACTTCTGGACCACCGAGCTCCATCGCAAATACACCATCACGAATAAAGCAAACATCGCCAATCGATACTGACTCACCAGCTAATTTTTTCTTCGAGGAAGTTTCAATAATGGTTGGGCAAGCTTTGCCGCCAAATAGGAGAGAAGTAGTATCGCTTTTAGGGTCGCAACCAATCAACAACACTTTCTTGCCTTGCTGAGCCATCATGTAAGACAGGTTCGCAAGCGTAAAGCTCTTACCGATTCCGCCCTTGCCATAAATAGCAATGATTTGGGTTTCTTTGGTCACTGGACCTGTGGAAACTGGATCGGGCTCAATTGCAGCCTCTTTCTTAAGGTCCATGAATTGCACTGTTGCTGTTGCTGGGATGCTTGATGAACTCATTGTAGATTTCTCCAATCTAGAACCATTTTTAAACAATCAATATTGTTGAAAGCCGTGTGATAGGCCTCATTTGCATCATTAGGTGAAGAGCGATGCGTAATCAAGCCATCTAAACTTAACTTGCCCGACTCCACCAAATCTTTAATTGCAACTAAATCTCCAGGCGCCCACTGTGCTGCAATACGAATACGCGCTTCCCGCATAAATGCTTGCGGAAACGAAAAAGAAATCGTGTCATAAAATCCTGCCAAAACAATTTCACCGCTAGGAGTAAGGCAGCTGATCAATGTATCTACTAATTTGGCATCGCCACTCACGTCCACAATCGTTTTGTACTTCTTAATCTGATCGTCTTTAGGATCTATGGCGTCATAACCTACAGCGCCTTCTCGGCGGCCTGCATTGGTCTCCCAAACTACTGGGCGCTTGCCTTTAGCAACTGCAATCCGCGCAATCAAGCGACCTAATACGCCATGTCCAACAATTAAATCTGGTTGCTCCTGACCAGGACCAGAGGTCACGTGATAACCAGTCGCAGCCAAAGCAAAGAGGATTGCCTCTTCGCCTAAATGATCTTGAATCGCAATCACGCGATTACTATCAACAATCACTCGTGAAGCTGCGCCACCGAACAGGCCTCGAATTTCTCCATAGCATTTAGCTCCTGGAACAAATACTCTTTGTCCCACCTTCAGATTCGAGTCGGTACCTGCTTTGACTACCCTACCTACAGACTCATAACCGGGCACGAGCGGATAACCCATGCCAGGAAAGTTGGGCATTTTTCCGGTCCACAATAATTTTTCTGTACCAGTACTAATGCCGCTCCACTCCATATCTACCAAGACATCGATGGGGGTCATGGGCGTTAATTCAAGATCAGCAAGAATGACACTTTCTGGCTTTTCTAGAACAATTGCCCTGGTTTGATACTTATCGGTCATGTCTCTTGGGTCATTCAATTTTCGATTAAATGTGTAAAAAAATATTTACACTTTAGTTTTTAATCCTTAATTGCCCACTTGTCATCTAGGGGTTTTCTCTACTAAATTGAGTATTTAGAGAGACTTCTATGGATATGTTTTTGAAGTGCGTCTTACGTACCTTAAAGAGTAGGTTTACTGCACTGCAATATTTGTGCATTTAGGGGCATATAGGAATTTAATAGTTGAATACCAGTAAAACCTGCATCGCCCAGTAAGCGTCTTATTTCAATTTCAGTTCTCGGTCTGCCCCTACCCATTGCCAATAAATAAAAACCAAAATAGGCGTGACCCATTGCCTCAAAACCTTTGGTCTCAGCCATTGGCTCTGCTAGCAATAAAGTGCCGCCAGGATTAAGGGCATCAAACACATTGGCGAGTAACTGCTTTACGCGAGCATCATCATGATCAAAAATAACCCGCACTAGGGTGGCAAGATCGCACCCTCTTGGCAAGGGATCTTGAAAAAAGTTGCCGCCAATCGCATGCGCGCGCCCAGAAAGTCCAATGTCTTTGAAGTGAGCATTGGAGAGCTCTGCTACTCCAGGGATATCAAATAATTTGAACTGCAAATGAGGGTAACGTGCGGCCAACCTTTTAATAAAGGCGCCCTGCCCACCACCAATATCAAGAACCGTTTGATGCTTACCCATAGAATAGGCATCGATAATTTCATCTGTTACTAGTGATTGCGTATGCGCCATCAATTTGGAGTAAGCGGCAACCTTTTCAGCAGACAAGTTTTCTGGTGCAGCACCCTTTTCAGAAGTGATATAGGGCCAGTATTCGTTGAGCGAAGCAGAACTGGTATCGCCCTGCAAGAGCGCGATTGGGTCAGCGAGATCACGATAAAAATCGGCATGGTGTTTAACCATATCCAAAATAGCAATATTTCCAACCAATGGGGCGCTCTTCATGCTGAGGGCATAACGATCTTCGCTACGTTTTACGAGCAACTCAATAGCAACAGCTGCATCCAATAAGCGCCTCAGGCCAGCAGGTTTTAATGGGATTTGTTGTTGTAGTTCATCAAAGCTGAGAGCACCCTTCGCCAAAATATCAAACAGGTTGATTTGAGTGCAGGCTAATAGAACTTGGGTATAAACAAACCCCGCCATCAAATCAAAAATATCGGATGCTTGTTTTTTGACTAACCAGCGAGTAAGGGGGAAGCGTGTAGCCCAGCGCTGAAAGCTGGGTGAAGCAATGAGTCGATTTCGCCAATCGAAGAAAATTTCCATGAATGGCAATTCAGAAATTAAATAAGGTTGGTAATGGGATTAAGAATGACTGGTTTGACGAAATAAAATTTTTCTTTTTGCATCTTTAAACCAATCTGAAGGCACAAGACGTTCAGATTCTTGAGTAACAAGAGCACGCAACATCTTCTCACCTTTGCAATGCGGTATAGAGGCAATAGCCTTCCTTACTAATTCATCAAAGCGTTGCACGGCACCACTAAGACCCAAATCCCTAGCAGAGCTCGGACGATCATGAGCTATATCCTGGCCAGCAGGCTTTCCTAATTCTGCTTGATCAGCTACGACATCACGTATGTCATCTGCTACTTGATAAGCCTCACCGAGCCATTCACCAAGTGGCCTCCAGGTGGCGGCATCAGCACCGGCTGCTTGTGCACCAGCAGCAGTTGCTGCCTCGAACAAAGAGCCTGTTTTAGCACGTTGATAGTCGCTCAAATCGACTTTTGGCTCACACTCCCACGCTTGACCTGCAACAATTCCACGGGGTGAACCGACACTCATCGCAATCGTATTCATGAGAGGGCCCAAGCGGAAGATAGAGCGTGTACCAGAACTAGCTAAGCACTGAAATGCCAACACAATGAGTGCATCTCCGGCGAGCACTGCAATACGCTCGCCATAGGCAGCGTGCACAGAGGGTCTCCCACGTCGTAACTCTGCATCGTCAAAGCAAGGTAAATCATCATGCACTAAAGATGCACAATGCAATAATTCAATGGCACTAGCAGCCGCATTTGATAAAGCAGGATCATCATCACCACACGCTGCAGCAACAGCTAAACATAATTGCGGACGAATTCTGGCTCCGCCTGGAAACACTGAGTAATGCATTGCCTCTTGCAAGAGCTGTGGCCCCTGTTTGGATTGAGCTAAATGCATTGCATCCTCAAGACTTTGATTAATTCGTTCTAATATGCTCATATTAAATTTTGTATTCAAGTATTGTGTTTAAGAAAGAGTTTTAGCCACTGAAAATCATTAAGCCGCTAAAGAGTTATTGTCGTAAATGCCCTCTAAGCGATCCTCTAGCTCGTCATTAGCCTCTTGCATCGCTTTGAGCATTTCTGGCTCAGGCTGCCAGTAATTTCTTTGCGACGCTTCAGTCAAACGATTCGCTAAACGAGCAGCAGCAGTAGGATTTAGTTTTGCTAAACGCTCACGCATTTCAGGGTTCAGCATAAAAGTCTCTGTTAACTGCTTATAGACCCAAGGCTGCACTTGACCCGTAGTCGCAGACCAGCCCATGGTGTTGGTGATATGCACCTCAATTTGTCGCACACCCTCATAACCACTTTCCAACATGCCTTCGTACCATTTTGGATTGAGCATCCGAGTACGAGTTTCTAAAGAAACCTGTTCAGAGAGTGTTCTGACTGCACCCTCACCTTTTGTCTGATCACCAATAAAGACTGGGACGTCGGCACCACCCTTGGCACGCTTCACTGCTCTCGTAATTCCGCCCAAGGTATCAAAGTAGTTATCAATTGTTGTTACACCTAACTCCATCGAGTCAAGATTTTGATAAGTCATTTGTACATCGGATAGAACGCTCTTTAACAAAGCGTTATTTTGAATCGGTACACCAGCACGTCCGAAAGCAAAACCTTTTCTACGGGTGTAGGTTTCAGCCAATTCATCTTCCTCTTCCCACACGCTGTTTTCAACCATATTGCTAACGTTAGAACCATAAGCGCCATCGGCGTTTCCATAAACACGCAATGAAGCGGTTTCTAAATCACAACCATGTTCTTTTTGGTAAGCCAAAGCATGCTTACGAATAAAGTTTTGTTCTAGCGGCTCATCTTCTGCAGAAGCTGCCATAAATGCTGCCTCAGCTAGCAACTTAATTTGCAAAGGCAATAAATCGCGGAATATGCCAGACAAAGTAATGACTACGTCAACCCTTGGGCGACCCAGCTCACTTAAGGGAATTAATTGTGCGCCTGCTAGACGACCATAACTATCGAAGCGTGGTTTTGCGCCCATCAATGCAAGCGCTTGACCAATTTGACCGCCTTCAGATTTCAAGTTATCACTGCCCCACAAAACCATCGCAATCGATTCTGGAAGTGAGTTGCCATCTTCTTGGTATTTATCCAAAATGCGCTGAGCCTGTTTAGCGCCATCTTTCACGGCAAATACACTGGGAATACGGAATGGATCAAAGCCATGTAGGTTGCGGCCCGTTGGCAATACTTCAGGATTGCGCATCACATCGCCACCAGCTGCTGGGCGAATAAAGCGTCCATCTAACGCATCTAACATACCAGTCACTTCAGTCTCTGCAGACATCAACTTATTGGACTGCACCATCTTGCCAAACAAATCTTCTAATATCTCGCGAGTACCAAGCTCTAATAGCTCAGGATAAGCATCAATCACTTTGTCAAACTTCTCGCCATTCATCAGGGCTTCTACCACCGTATCTTCAACTGGATGATCCAGAGCTACATCAGCCATCGCTTTTAATAATCCAAAGCGCTCAGCTAAAGGTGGCACAGCACCAACCACATGCAAGCCATGAGGAATTAAGGTGTACTCGAGCTCGAGTAATTCATTAAAGAGATTGCTGACGATATTTTGCAAACCATCTAGGTCTGTTTTATCCCAGACAGGCTCGGCTTTGCATAGATCAATCTCTGCTGCCTGGGCCTGAATCAGATCTCCCAAATCTATCCGCTCCTGATTTGCATCAACATCTAAAGATCTAAAGCGCTCAATCGATGCTTTGAGATCAGCCAAGCCGGCATATAAACCGGCTTGCGTTACTGGCGGAGTAAGGTAACTAATCAGGGTTGCACCAGAGCGGCGTTTAGCAATCGCGCCCTCAGAAGGATTGTTCGATGCATACAAATAAATATTAGGCAGATCATTGATTAAACGGTCTGGCCAACATGCGCCACTCATGCCAGTTTGCTTACCAGGCATGAACTCTAATGCGCCATGCGTACCAAAGTGAATGACTGCTGTAGCAGCAAAGTCTTCCCGCAAGTAACGATAGTAAGCAGAGAATGCATGGGTTGGCGCAAAACCACGTTCAAATAGCAAGCGCATCGGATCACCTTCATAACCAAACGAAGGTTGCACAGAAATCAGCACATTGCCAAACTGCTTACCAAGTACAAAGATGGAGCTTCCGTTAGAGAGTTGCTTACCTGGAGCTGGGCCCCATTGCGCTTCAATTTCTTTTAACCAAGGTTCACGCCGAACATGATCATCTACAGGAATTAAGGTATGCACGTTTGCATCTGCGCCATACTGCTGGGCATTGCCTTTTAAGATTGAATCACGCAACTCATCTACGGACTTGGGAACGTCAACGGTGTAGCCACGCTCCTTCATGCCAACTAATAAATTTTGGACCGATTGGAAGACGCTCAAGTAAGCAGCGCTACCAATATTGCCGGCATTTGGTGGGAAATTGAACAATACAATGCCAACCTTACGTTGCGCACGCTCCGAACGACGCAAGTCAACTAACTTTCCAACCCGTGCGGCCAGCATTCCAACACGCTCGGTGCAGGTAAACATATCCTGTGGATTATGGTCATCTGTAAATGAACACTGCTTATGGCAACCTGTACAGGTGGTACCAGATGCACCGGGTCGCCCACCATACACCATCGGAATGGTTGAGCCATCTAGTTCAGGGATCGCAACCATGATGGTGCTCTCTACTGGGAGCAAACCACGCTCAGAACCTCCCCACTGCTCAAGATTTTGAAACTCAACAGGGTGAGCCGCAATATAAGGAATATCTAATTTAGCCAACACCTCTTCAGCCGCATGAGCGTCGTTATAGGCTGGTCCACCCACCAAAGAGAAGCCTGTTAGAGAAACCATGACATCAATCGTTGGCTTGCCCTCTTTTGTAAAGTAATCATCAATAGCTGGGCGAGCATCTAAACCGGCCGCAAAAGCAGGCACTACTTGTAAACCTTGCGCTTCTAATGCGGCAATGACCGGATCATAGTGACCACTGTTACCAGAGACCAAGTAAGAACGCAGAACCAAAAGTCCGACTCTTCCGCGCGCTTTTGCATCTGGCACTACCTTAGGCAAATCACTTAAATTACTACTCAAGCGATTTTTCATGCGTGGGTGATACACCCCAGAATCAGGATATTCGACTGGATCAAGGGCCTTCGCATTTTTACGCAAGACCTCACGTGAACCAGCTGCATAACGATTAATCAGATTAACCATCATGTTGTACATGTTCTCTTGAGAACCACCCAGCCAATACTGCAATGACAAGAAATAAGCCCTGAGGTCTTGAGCAGTTCCAGGCACAAAGCGCAGCATTTGCGGAATCACACGCAACATCTTCATTTGCTTTGCGCCAGCAGTCGAACTCTTGCTATTGCCATCTTTGTCTTTTGCGCTTGGACGGAGCTTTTTCAGCATGGCCATCAAGCCACTGGCTGGTTGACTCATATCGAGCTTGCCAATTTTCGTTAACTTAGTAACGTCTCCTGCAGACATGGCACAAACCATGGCATCACAATGGTCTCGCCTTGCTTTAAGATCTTCCAAAATTGGTAAATAGTGATCCTCTAGGAACAACATGGTGGCAATCACGATGTCGCCACTAGCAATGTCGTCCTTACAGTGTTGTAAATGCTCTGGATTACCGGCAAATTCACTGGCTGAATGGATGCTCAGCGTTGCTCCCGGAATAGTCTTCTTGAGATCCTCATAGGCACGGTTTGCAGCACTATTTAAATGAGTATCCATAGTCACAAGCACTAACTTAATAGGCTCATGCATATTGGAAGATTTTGTTTTGGTAAGCATTCAATAAGTGTTATTAAAAAGATTAAATTTAAAAAAATTTACTTTTTAGTTTTTACTTTCTATCTCTGATTGATTCTTGAAGAATCCTACAATACTGTCAACCAAATTAGACACCTATTTCGCCTCAAAACTATCCTTTAAGGGTATCTCCTAATAAAAACTCAATACCGGTATATTTAAAGAATTGAGCACTCATTGATTGATTTGCTGCTATGCAATAAATCAATTTATTAGGCTCGTATTAAATAATTTCAAGGAATCTGAATGGCACGTAATTACCCTTTCTCTGCAATTGTTGGGCAAGAGGATATGAAGCTGGCAATCTTGATTGCGGCACTCGATTCCAGTGTTGGGGGAGTGTTAGTAATGGGCGACCGTGGCACAGGAAAATCCACGGCAGTTCGTGCACTTGCAGCATTGCTTCCGGAGATGAGCTCAGTTCAAGATTGTGTATATGCCTGTGATCCGAATGCTGCACCAGGAACCTGTCCTGTATGCGATGAATTAAGAGCCAAGCTCAAGGTTGGTGGAAAACTCAAGGCCATTAAGAAAGCAGTGCCAGTAGTGGACTTGCCATTGGGCGCTACGGAAGATCGGGTTATTGGCGCATTAGATATCGAAAAAGCACTGAGCTCCGGAGAAAAAGCATATGAACCCGGCCTTCTTGCTAAAGCACATCGAGGCTTCCTGTACATAGACGAAGTGAATCTTTTAGAAGATCACTTAGTCGATTTATTAATCGACGTTGCTGCTTCTGGAGCAAACGTGGTCGAAAGAGAGGGTCTCAGTATTCGTCACCCTGCAAAATTTGTTCTAGTCGGCAGCGGTAACCCAGAGGAAGGTGAATTACGTCCACAACTACTCGATCGCTTTGGTCTTGCTGTTGAAGTGAAGACTCCTCAAGAATCAAAGTCTCGAGTAGAAATTATCAAACGACGCGATGAGTTTGAGCGCAATCAAGCGAAGTTCATGGAGACTTGGGAAAAAGAAGATGACATCATTCGACAGCAAATTCAAGCTGGGAAAAAGAAATTGCCTTCAGTCAAAGTGGATGATGCGATGCTTGAAAAAGTAACTCAGCTTTGCAGTCACCTGGGAACTGATGGTCTACGTGGGGAGTTAACCCTGCTGCGCGCAACCCGAGCTTATGCTGCACTCTGCGGAAAAAATCAGGTAACGATCGAGCACCTGAAAAAGATTGCAGTACCTGCCTTACAGCATCGACTCAGGCGCAATCCTTTGGATGACTCTAGTTCTGCCGTTCGAGTCAGAAGAGCTTTAGAAGAATTGTTTCCCGAAAAAAGTAAGTAAAAACACTCAATCAGCAAATACTGTCTTTTGGAAAATCTAGCACAAACGCAAGAGATTAGTAAGAGCGCCAAACTCGAAACTTGGTTGCGGGCGCTCCAGGTTGCCCAACTCTTAGCTATTCATCCGCATGGTTTGGGTGGCGTAATTTTGCGTGCACGCTCTGGACCAGTCAGAGATCGTTGGCTAAGCTACCTTAATACCGTCGCTCAATTAGGAGGTATGCGCCTGCCTTTACGCAAAATGCCTCTTGGCATCTCAGATGAAAATCTGATTGGCGGCATCGATCTCGATCAAACACTACGCACAGGCAAAGCCGTTCTCAGGCAGGGACTCCTCGCGCAATGTGATCAACAGTTATTACTCATGCCAATGGCAGAGAGAGTTGAAGTAGGCGCTGTAGCGAAAGTGGTGAGCGCTTTGGATAATGGATTTATTGCAATTGAGCGTGATGGTCAAAGCCGCAGAATTGAAAGTCGCTTTGGAGTTGTGGCTTTGGATGAAGGTATCGAAGATGACGAACAACCCAATGAAAAAATTCGGCAGAGAACCGCATTTCTGTTGAACCTCGATATTCTCGGATGGAGAGATCTACCAGAAACTGATGATGATTTTCTGCCTGATGCCCAAACACTTCAATATGCACGTGAGAACTTCTCTGTAGTCACTGTGAGTGAAGATAGTCTCAATGCATTGGTTGGTGTTGCTGAACAGTTGGGGGTGATATCGATACGCGCCCTCAATCTGGCTATGAATACCGCGAAGTGTTTGGCAGCTTTTGATAGAGAAGATGAAGTGACTAACATGCATTTGCAACAAGCGATTGCATTAGTTTTATCCCCACGCGCTACGCGACTGCCACAAAGCGCTCCGCCCGAAGAGGAAGAGATTCCACCTGAACCAGAGTCAGACGAACAACCTGAGAGTGAGCAAGATCCCTTAGATCAAGAGCCGCCACCTCCAGAAACACCTCCACCTGATCCGAGTGAAGATCAAAATAGGAATGAAGATGAGGGAGAGGAACAGGAAAATAATGCAGAAAATCCACAAGCGCTTGAAGATGAAATTTTAGAAGCCGCTCAAGCAGCAATCCCTGCAGACCTCTTGGCGCGCTTGGCAGATTTAGCTGACTTAAAAACACCTAAAGGTATGGGTGGCAAAACTGGCGCTATCAAAGTCGGCCGCATACGTGGTCGTCCACTCGGAAATATACCCGGCATGCCCGAGGGTGGCAAAACTCTGAGCATCATCGATACGCTGCGTGCTGCTGTTCCTTGGCAAGCTGTACGCAGAGCAGAAATGAAGGCAGCTGGCAAAACAATCCCTCTTGGGAAAATTTTGATTCGCAAAGAAGATTTTCGGATTAAGCGCTATCAAGAGCGCACTCAAACCTTAACGATGTTTATCGTAGATGCATCCGGCTCCTCCGCGATGCATCGCCTTGCAGAAGCTAAGGGTGCAGTGGAATTGCTATTAGCCGAATGCTACGTAAGACGAGATCAAGTAGCAGTGATGTCATTTAGAGGTAGTGTTGCCGAACTCGTCCTCGCCCCTACGCGTTCATTAGTCAAGGCTAAACGAGCCCTCAGTGGTCTGCCTGGCGGTGGTGGGACCCCCCTGTCTCGTGCGATTGATGAATCTTTTGAAGTTGCTAGCGCATCGATGCGAAAAGGACTTACCCCCGCCTTAGTCTTCTTAACGGATGGCCGAGCCAATATTGCTAAAGATGGCTCTCCTGGAAGACCAAAGGCAATGGAAGATGCGCAGCAGTCAGCACGCGCTGCATCTCATTACTCTTTTAAGTCCTTATGGATTGATACTTCACCGCAAGCTCGAGACGAAGGTAAAGCCATGGCTGCAATGCTGGGGTCTATGTACTTGCCACTACCGAATGCAGGCGCTAATGAGGTTTCACAAGCGATCATGCAGGGCCTGAAAAAGGCTTAATCGCCAAACTCAGTCTTCAAGCCTTCGAGAATCAGTTGTGCCACTTTGTTCGGCTCCAGCTCATGCATGATGTGACCACCTTCCCATTTCACAATCTCTGCAGCAGGAAAATAATCCAGAATAATCTTTTCTAAAGGTTTTACTGGAATCCACGCATCCTGATTACCTAAGACGCAAATTAATTTACCGCGATATAAATTTGCTTCAACCAAAACTTTGTGAATATCTGCCGCCGCCATAAAATTCATGGAGCCGCGTACATGTTCTGAACGCTCAAAGAGTTTACGGTAATAAACTCTGCGAGTCTCCGGCAAAATCGTATTCGTTGAGTCTAGCAGCTTATCGACCATTCCTAAACTAGGTGAAAGTGAAGCAAGCAAGCTAGAGAGCGTTGAGGATCGGGTAATGGGACCTAAGAGTGGTCCAAAGAAACTAGTGTACACAGCTGGCGGCGGTATAAAAGAGGGGTTCAAAGCAATCACTAGCTTAGGTGGCTTTGGTGAACCTACGGCAAAACGCAATGCTAAAGGTGCACCAGCAGAATGGCCGACTACGATCGAGGGTGCTTCAATCCCTAATTGCTCAATGAGTAGCTGTAAAGAGTTTGCTATTTCATCAAGCGTTAAGTCTTCTAGTTTTGCGCCTAAGGTAAAGGCATGTCCTGGCAAATCCGGCACTAAGACTTGTGCATGGGCTTCTAACAGAGGAATCAGATCAGACCAAGAATGGGTTGAGCTGCCAGTGCCATGTAATAACAAAACAACAGGGCCCTTACCAGTGAGCTGCACATGCCAATCTAAACCTCCAACAGAGACGGTACTACTATGTTGTCGATTGGGCCAATCTAAGGGTATTCGTTTCATTGCTTATAAGAACTCTTTGAGTGCCTGAAGTCCAATTGTAGGTTGCTCTTCTTGTGGCAAGTGGCCAATATTAGGCAAGGATACTCTCTTCACATTAGACATTACCTTCAAGTAATCATTTGAATTTGCAATCGGGATAAAAGCATCTTGCTCACCCCAGATCAATAAAGTAGGTGCCTTGATATTGGTCAAAGAGGGCACTGGATCTTGTAAGACAGTTTGCTGCATACGGGCCAAAATGGCACCTCTTACCCCAGGGGCTAACATCAGGTCGTAGTAACGATTCACTAAAGCATCATTTAATGTTTTTGGATTGGCGTAAGCTGGCTCAAGGTTCATTGCTAAAAAAGTTTTAGAAAAGAAATAGCGATAGAGCTGAGCAATTGCAGGGACTTCAGTCTTTTTGCCGTACTCAATTCCTGGGCTAGCATACCCATCCGGTGAGATGAGCACCAACTTCGCAACCTGATCCGGATACCGCGCGGCAAATTGCCAAGCAAACTTGCCGCCCATCGAATTGCCTACCAACACCACCTTTGGAATTTGTAGCGCTTTCATGAAAGCCTCAAGCACCTCTACACTTCTCTCATCGGTATAGACGCCACTTGGATCTTCTCCGGTAAGACCAAATCCTGGCAAGTCTACAGAAATCACACGGTAGTCCTGACTTAAAGCTTCTGACCAAGCATCCCAAGTCTGCAAACTTGCACCAAAGCCATGCAAAAATAGAATGGGTATCGGGTTTTTGGAAGGGCCAGTATCTTGATAATGAATGTTGACTCCCAATGCACTGACATATGCATTTTTAGGAGAGCCATACATTTTTTCTAACTCTGTTTTAGACTTATCGGGAGCCCATAAATAGAGGGCTGCAAAAAAGATGAAGGTTGTTAATACCAGAGCAATGATCTTGAACGCTTTGAGGAGCATCGATTTCTAGCCTTAAAATAACAATGATGAATTTCTACCAAAACTAAGACTGTAATAGAAAAATGCCTGCCAATACTACTCAACCCCTTGCCATTATTACTGGAGCCTCATCTGGAGTTGGCTTATATGCCGCCAAAGCTCTGCTGGCTCGTCATTGGCGACTGATACTGGCAGTCCGAGACCCTCAAAAAATGGAGTTAACCGCCAAGGCACATCAATTTGATCCAAGCCAATATGAAATCTGGCAACTAGACCTTGGAAATCTCGATAGCGTTAAAGCATTTGTCCAACGCTTTAATGAAAGCAGTCAAAAGCTTAACGCTTTGCTCTGTAATGCGGCGACTTATTTACCACTCTTAAAAGAACCTGCCCGCTCTCCTCAAGGATTTGAAATTAGCGTAGCTACGAATTATTTTGGGCACTACGTTCTGAGCAGAATGCTGCTGGACAAGTTAATCCAAACTGCCAAACAACATGAGCATGCACGTCTGATTACCTTAGGCACTGTGACCGCCAACTCAGAAGAATTCGGCGGCAAAGTACCTATTCCTGCCCCCGCAGATATTGGTGCTTTAGAAGGTCTCATGGCTGGCTTTAAAGCACCGATTGCCATGATCAATGGAAAACCCTTTAAACCTGGCAAGGCATACAAAGATAGCAAGCTATGCAATATGGTCATGAATCGAGAGCTACAAAAAAGATATCACGCTAGTACTGGCGTGATCTTTAATACCCTATATCCTGGATGTGTAGCTGAGACGGCACTCTTTAGAGACACTCCGCCACTCTTTCAAAAAATATTTCCCTGGTTTCAGAAAAACATTACCAAGGGTTATGTGAGCCAAGAGCTTGCTGGAGAACGTGTTGCTCAAGTGGTTGCAGATCCACGCTTTACCCAATCAGGCGTTCATTGGAGCTGGGGCAATCGCAACTCGGCTATCAGAGAGCCTTTCGCCCAAGAACTTTCTATGAAAGCCAAGAGCGAAAAATTAAGCAACGATCTCTGGGAAATTACAGCCAAGCTCGTTGGCATGCCCAGTGATTAATTAAGCAGATTAATCAAAGCCAAGTAAATCAAATATATCTCTGTCCTTCATTGGTATTGAAGGCAAGGGATCTGCTCCGGCCCAAAGTGCTGCAGCCAAACGCATGTACTCTTGCTGGACTTTTTCAAGCTCAGGAGAGTACTCCATCTCAAATAAAGTTGACTTTTTAAGACGACTACGACGAATCACATCCAAGTCAGGGAAGTGAGCCATCGTTTTTAATCCGACCTGTTCATTGAATTTATCGATTTGATCGGTATCCTTACTGCGATTTGCAATCACGCCACCTAAGCGAACGTTATAGTTTTTGGCTTTTGCACCAATAGCTTGAATAATGCGATTCATCGCAAAAATAGAATCAAAGTCATTGGCAGTAACGATAAGCGCGCGATCAGCATGCTGCAGTGGCGCAGCAAAGCCGCCACAAACTACGTCGCCCAACACATCAAAAATCACGACATCGGTATCGTCCAGTAAATGATGTTCCTTCAGGAGTTTCACAGTTTGCCCAACCACATAGCCCCCACAACCTGTTCCTGCTGGAGGTCCGCCCGCTTCTACACACATTACGCCGTTATAACCTTCATACACAAAATCTTCGATGCGCAACTCTTCGGAATGAAAATCCACTTTCTCCAGCACATCAATTACCGTAGGCATCAGCTTTTTGGTGAGGGTAAATGTTGAATCATGTTTAGGATCGCATCCAATTTGGATGACGCGTTTTCCTAATTTAGAGAAAGCAACCGATAAGTTAGATGAGGTAGTGCTCTTACCAATCCCACCCTTACCGTAAATCGCAAAGACCTTCGCTTTACCAATTTTCAAATTGGGATCTAGCTGAACTTGAAGGCTTCCTTCACCATCAGGTGGTGGACTGCGAAAATCTGAAACGGGTATGTTAATTGCTTTCATTTTGGATTGCTTTCACTGTTTTTGACTAGATGTCACTATTTAACTTTTAAAGTGTGCCTTTGCATCATACAAAGTTTCTAAGGTAATACTCAAGAGTCCTTGCTCAACTGCATAACGCTCTGTATTTCTTCTGGCCTTGCCTCTCACAAAAAATGGGATTTTATTGAGCTCTTTTTCAGCGTCATTTTCCCAGGAAGGTGCTCCATTCTTGACAGTAATCATCGAAGGGGCATGCTCTGAGGCCTCTTTTGCGGGAGTCGAATGTCCAAGATGGGATGGCATCGCGCCATCATGAAACTCAAAGTCTCCTTTGAACATGCCAATTAAATGTTCTTCGAGACCCATCATGAGAGGATGAACCCAAGAATCAAATAATACGCAGGCACCTTCAAAGCCCATTTGCGGAGAATAACGAGATGGAAAATCTTGGACGTGCACTGGAGAGGAAATGACCGCACAAGGTATTTTTAAGCGCTTGGCAATATGACGCTCCATCTGGGTTCCTAAGATCAACTCTGGCTGAAGTTCAGTAATCTTTTCTTCAACTTCTAAATAGTCGTCAGAAATGATTGCCTCAAGCCCGAATTCAGCAGCAGCCTCACGCACTTCACGCGCTAATTCACGGCTATAGGTGCCTAGTCCAACTACTTTGAAGCCCATTTCATGAGCGGCTACTTTTGCTGCAGCAATTGCATGCGTTGCATCACCAAAAATAAAGACTCTCTTGTTGGTGAGATAGGTTGAGTCTACCGATAACGCATACCAACGTGCTCTAGATGATTGACTTAATTTTTCAACATCACACTCAATATCTGCTAACTGGCAGACTTCAGTAATAAAAGCTTGAGTACCCTTAAATCCAATCGGAATCGTTTTAGTCGAAGGCTGACCAAAGCTTCTACTCATCCAAGTGACTGCAGTATTTGCTGTCTCTGGGTATAAATTGACATTAAAGTCGGCTTCATGCAAACGCGCGATATCTGCAGGGTTAGCGCCTAAAGGTGCAACCACATTGACTTCAATTCCTAAATCGCGCAATAAACGAGAAATTTCTTCGACATCATCGCGATGCCGGAAACCGAGAGCCGTAGGCCCTAAAATATTACAACTCGGCTTTGCATTGGCTGCACGGGCTGGACGTTGTTGGCCTGGAGGCAGAATAAATGACTGCCCCAATAGGCGAACCATCTGATAAAAGGTTTCTGCTGCGCCCCAATTCTCTTTCTTTTGATATGCCGGCAATTCCAGCGGCAAGATCGGCACAGGCAAATCAAGCGCGGCGGCTAAGCCGCCAGGATCATCTTGAATCAACTCTGCTGTACAGGAAGCGCCCACCATTAATAAATCAGGCGTAAAACGGGCATAAGCTGATCTAGCAGCATCTTTGAATAACTCTGCAGTATCGCTACCTAAATCGCGCGCCTGGAAAGTGGTGTAAGTGACCGGCGGTCTCTTTTTCATCCGCTCAATCATGGTGAAAAGGAGATCGGCATAAGTATCGCCTTGCGGAGCGTGCAGAACATAATGCACCTTCTCCATTGCGGTAGCAATGCGCATCGCTCCAACATGGGGTGGTCCTTCATAAGTCCAAAGCGTTAATTTCATACGGTCTCCGCCATCATGAGCTTATGTTTTCTCGTTAAAGGGCGAGCAAATAATTCCGCAAGATCAGCTGCTTGGTTAAATCCTTGAATAGGTGTGAAGACAAGCTCAATCGACCACTTTGTAGTAAAGCCCTCGGCTTCCAAGGGATTCGCTAATCCCAAGCCACAGACAACCATATCTGGCTGTTGCGCGCGACAACGGTCTAATTGATTTTCTACATTTTGACCTTCAGATAATTGCGTCTGAGAATCCAACATAGTTAATTCTTCCGCCATATGCTGACGATGCAAATAGGGAACGCCGACTTCCATCAATTTCATGCCAAGCTCTCTATTTAAATAACGAGCCAAGGGTATCTCTAACTGTGAGTCAGGGAAGAAGAAAATAGATTTTCCTTGCAGGATCTCACGATGCGGCGCAAGTGACTTATTGGCACGATCACGTTGGGGTGCAATGACCTTCTCAAAGATATCTTTAGGCACACCTAATTCTTGGGCGGCGGCTGCAAACCATTTTTCTGTTCCCTCTACACCCAATGGGAAAGGTGCAGCAATTCTCTGAGCCCCTAAATTTTCCAAGAATCTAGCGGTATCGGTCAAAAATGGCTGAGCCAATAAATACTTTGTCTTTGGACCAACAACGATTTTTTGCGTCGACTCCCTAGGTGGGAAAAAAGCAAAAGACTTGAGACCCAGGTCTTTAAAGATGCGACTAAATTGATCTTCAACCACATCAGCCAAACAGCCGACCACCAATAAATCAACTTCATCAGACTGATTAGACTTGGGTAGATCTTGCACTAGCGCAGCTAAACAAGCGTCTTCCCCTTGGGTAAAAGTTGTCTCAATACCGCTGCCAGAATAATTCAGAATGCGTACATTTGGCGCAAATGTTTTACCAAGACGTTGTGCTGCCCGCGACAAATCTAACTTTATGACTTCTGACGGGCAAGAGCCCACTAGAAATAATAGTTTGATATCAGGACGACGCTCTAGCAATTGCTTTACAACCTTGTCTAACTCATCATTAGCATCTGCAAGACCAGCTAAATCACGATCATCAATGATTGCTGTTGCAAAACGTGGTTCGGCGAAAATCATCACCCCAGCGGCAGACTGAATTAAGTGTGCGCAGGTTCGAGAACCAACCACCAGAAAAAATGCATCTTGAATTTTTCGATGCAACCAGATAATCCCAGTCAGGCCACAGAAAACTTCTCTTTGGCCACGCTCTTTTAAGGGCTGGAAATCCATCTTCACTTCATTGGCTATAGAATTCAATTCTTACCTCAGACTTTGATGAACGAATTGAATTGGGAATGGAGGACCATCGAACCAATTTCAGACGGGGCACAGAAAAAAGTAGTCATACAGTCATACGCAAATCAATAGATGCCTTAGTAAAAGGCTCTTGAGGGCTTTTAGATATAAGTGTTTATACCCATAAAAAGCCTATCCCTAAAAGGGGAATATTGCCAAGCCAAAGAAAAAGCCCCAAATATTAAGCAACTTGGGGCTTTTAATTGAGTGAAGTTTGAACCTTATCGTTGCGACTTTAGCAATGCTTTAAAGGTAAGCACGCTGAGAGATACCGCAATTCCTAGCGAAACTAAAAACATGGCAAATTTAGACTGGGTCTGGCCCGCAGGAAAGATCAAGTAGAAAGCAACGGTAATGCTGACGACCATTCCAAAAAATCCTGCAATTTTAGAAATCCGGTCTTTCATATCATGGAATTTAAACATGCTCTGTATCCTTTCAGGTTTTATATCTTGTGCGCATAAGAACATCAATGGATGATTGCTAATTGATGTCGAAAACTTTAAACCTCGTTTTTGGTAGAGTCAAGACACTAGGGTAAACCCTCTAAAAATTAGCAGCTTTCTCTATCTCAAGAATGCCATCTTCGATGGAATAGATTGGTTCATAAGCTAACAGATCTTTGGCTTTCTGAATCGAGACAGAAAAAGGGTACGCCATTAAATGGACCATCTCCCTAATTAACGGGGGTTCGCCACGAAGCGGTAAGTATTTCCAACCATTTTCTGTAAACCGAGCCAACGGCCTAGCCAAGGAGCGAGGTATCGATAAAGATGGCACCTTGTAATGACCGGCTTTGAGTCTCTTGGTCATCCATTGCCTAAATGGAATTGCCTGCCCATCGCTGATAAAAAAACTCTCTTGAGTTGCTGCTGACAGCAGCGCTTTATTTACTGCTTCGCAAAGATTTTGAATGTAGCAAGTTGAGAAGGGGTAGTCACCCTGATCAAACCAGCCAAACTGATTCAGATTAGCAGCCTTGCCCAAGCTTTGGTCAACCAAATCACCTTTACCCCAAATGGATGCAGGTCGAAGGCTTATCGTTCGGAACTCTTCATTTCCAGCATCAAGCACCAACTGTTCTGCTTGGGACTTGCTATGACTATAGGGAAAGTCATGCAGCGCTGGTAAAGATTGAAATTCTGAAAGATTCAGATTTTGCCTCAAGGGATCTTTAGCGATCGATGCATCACTCATGTAAATAAACTGCTTTACACCGGCCAGCTTGGCTGACTCTAAAACATTTTTTGTCATCAGCACGTTAGTCTCAAGCAAAGCTTGCTCTGAATTCCAAAGCCTCATCTCTGCGGCACAATGAATCAGGACATCAAAATCCTGAAGTCTCTTCGTTAAGCTTTGGATATCGTTTAAGTCCCCCGACCAAATCTCAAGATTCTGCGAAGGTTTGCTAGCGACGGCATGCGGCGCACGAAAGTGGCAGAGGATTTCGTGCCTGGCAGCATTTAAGGACTCAAGCAAATGACTTCCAACAAAACCACTAGCTCCAGTTAAAAAGATCTTCATAGAACGAAAGAGTTAGTCACTTACTAAACCTTTGCCCAAGAAATAGAGCTGATTTTCCATAGCAATAGGCGGTGGCCAACAATATCTTTGGTGAGAATGTGATGATAGAAACCAGAAGCAAGGGAATGAAAGACCAATGCTGAGTTGATCCATAAGCACCCAATATGATGAGTGCTAAAAAAATGATCTTACGCACTCCACCGCGAGGTAGCCAGGGACTTCTTTTATATATAGGTTCTTTATGAGTCGCGGGACTGTCGTCTGCCATCTTCCTAGTATCACTAAAAATACACATCCAATCTAAGTGAACTATCATAGATAATTATTAGGGATTCTTCAATGACCAAGCTAAGCAACAAGACAAATCCCCATGGGTTGCGTACCTTAGCAGCACTTCTTCCCTTTTTGAAGCCGTATAAAAAACAATTTATATTGGCAATCTTTAGCCTAGTTCTTGCCGCTAGCGCAACTTTAGCTGCTCCCTTCTCTTTTAGGCAAATCATTGATTTAGGTTTCAACACGGATAGTGGTAACCAAATCAATATCACTTTTTTAACCCTATTTATTGTTGCTGCCTTAGTAGCACTGGGAACCTCTCTCCGTTTTTATATGGTGTCCTGGTTGGGAGAAAAAATTACGACTGATATACGCTCAGCTGTCTACAGTCACGTCATCAAACAAAGACCCGAGTTCTTTGAATCCACACATAGCGGCGAAATACTCTCGCGCCTCAATACAGATACCGTTCTGATTCAGACATTAATTGGTACTAGTGTCTCTATGGCGATCAGAAACATTCTTTTACTAGCAGGCGGTCTGGTGATGATGTTTATCACTAGTCCAAAATTATCTGTGCTGATTTTTGCAACCCTACTACTCACAATTATTCCAACGATGATCATGGGCAGGCGAGTCAGAAAGCTCTCCCGAAACTCGCAAGATAAGATTGCTGATGCCTCAGCTTTGGCAGGAGAGAAATTAAATGCCATCCCCACTATTCAGTCATTCACCAATGAAACAATAGAAATTCAACGATTTGATCAATCCATTCATACCGCTCTTGATGCGGCTATCCATCGATCACAAGCCAGAGCCTTGCTGACATTTGTTGCTATTTTGTTTGGCTTCACCAGCATTATTTTGGTTCTTTGGCTTGGCGCCTATGCAGTGATGGACAAGCAAATTACTGCTGGAGAATTATCGCAATTCATTTTGTATGCTGTGATTGTTGCGGGAGCAATCGCTGGCATCTCAGAAGTAATCGGTGACACCCAAAGAGCGATTGGTGCAAGTGATCGCCTGCTAGAACTCTTAAACGTTCAATCTTCTATCCAAGCCTCAGTAATTATGGAATCAGTACCTCAGGTCAATGCCGCGGGTATTGGCGTAGAAATACAAAATCTCTGCTTTCAGTATCCATCCAATCAAAATCAGGTTTTATCAGACGTTTCTCTAGAAATTAAACCTGGGGAAAGAATTGCCATTGTTGGCCCATCAGGCGCCGGCAAGACGACGCTCTTTCAACTCCTGCAACGCTTCTATGATCCCACTAGCGGAGAAATTCTTTTTAATAACATCAACATTCGCAATCTGCGACTTGAAGCACTTAGAAAAATGATCGGTGTTGTTCCGCAGGATATTGTCATTTTTTCAGACAACGCTATGGAAAATATTCGTTTTGGCAGAATGGATGCGACTGATGAGGAGGTGATATCAGCAGCGCGTCTTGCCATCGCTGATGAATTCATTTCTAAATTACCAGAAGGTTATCAAAGCTTCTTGGGAGATCGAGGTATCCGCTTATCTGGTGGGCAAAAACAGCGAATTGCGATTGCTAGAGTATTGTTAAAGAATCCAGCCTTATTACTCTTAGATGAAGCTACTAGCGCCTTAGATGCTGAGTCTGAATTACTTGTTCAGCGCGCGCTTGAAGCTGCGATGGACCACCGAACAACGATTGTGATTGCTCATCGACTGTCTACCGTAAAGCAGGCAGATAAAATTCTTGTGCTGGAAAATGGACGGATCATAGAAACTGGAACCCATGCCGACTTGATTCTACGAAGTGGTCTTTATGCCCGCTTAGCGAAACTGCAATTTACTGACCAATAATTGAGAATCCATCAGACTCAATAAATCAGCATCAGTCATGCTTTAGATTTTAAATACTCGCCAAATGCAAATACTGAGTTAGGGCCTAAGCGAGGCTTCAGCTTCTGAGGTTCTTTCTTGGATTTTGCTGCCACAGGAATTTTAGGGGCTGCATTAAGTCTTACTTGACCAAGACCTTGTGTAGATTGCTCAAGAACAATGGATGATCTTTGAAGAGCGTCAGATAATGTAATTTGCTTCATCTGCAGATCCATGTAGGCATCAAGGTTAGCCCAAAGAGACACACCTAAATCCTCATAAAGTGGCTCTTGTCCGTTCATCAGACTAAGCACATCATATAAAGAAATATCTTCAGGCTTTTTGGCTAAAGAATAGCCTCCCCCAGGACCGCGATGACTACGAATGAAACCCGCGTCTCTCAGCTGACCAAAGATGACTTCTAGATAGGAGTGAGAAAGCTGATGCCTGCGACAAACTAAAGGCACAGAAATGGCGCGACCTTGGGCTGTGTGAGCGGCAATGTCTAATAAGATATTAAATGCGATTTTGCTTTTGCTGAAAATCCTCATAGCTTTAATGTACAGCCAAAGATTCCGAAATGAAAGTACCCGCCCCTTTTTACATTAAAAAGGCGTTTTTTGAGCGAAATTATTGGCTTTGGGTCTAGGGAATAACCCATAGAACAGGCTTTATCTCAAGCGATCAAGAGTAAGCTCTTCATGGCAATAAAAGCTAAAAATATGGAGACAAAATGAAATTCCTATACGTTGCTACCGCATTTTTTATTTGCACCTCACTGGCAGCGCAGCCAAAAGTGAACCCTACAGATCCTCAGCCAACTTGCTACATGTGTCCGGGCACCTTTATTCCCGTGGATGAGCTGAATGCCTATACCAAAAAAGCCATCCAAGAACGTCACATTGATCAACAGGTGCGTGATATTGATATTGGTAAAGCAAGGGTGGGAATTGGCATGGTTTATCGCGGCAAGCTTGATGCCCCAAATCCAGACTCAGTAGCAGAGCATGATCAGATTAGCGAGGTCTATCACATCATCTCTGGCTCCGGAACATTAGTTCTTGGACCAGACATCACCAATCGTCAACGTAGACCAGCCACCCAAAAAACCGTGGTTGAATTTAACGGCCCAGGAAATAATGGCAGCGAAATTCTAAATGGCATCTCACGCAATCTCCAGCCGGGAGATGTGGTGGTGATACCCGCAGGAACAGGGCATTGGTTTACAGAAATTCCAGACCATATCAATTACCTGATGATCCGATTCGATCCAGATAAAGTAACACCGCTAAAAAGCGAAGCTCAGTCACTTAATTACCTCTCAAAACCAGCAAGCCGTTAAGGAGACTACTATGAAAAAAATGATTCGTTGCGGACTTGTCATCGCGTTAGTAGCTGTAAGTTGCAGCACATTCTCGCAGAGCCAATCATCTGCGAAGGCCCCAGAATATAAGGTGGATGCATCCTGGCCAAAAGCATTACCCAATAATTGGATATTGGGTCAAGTAGCTGGCGTAGCTACCGATAAAAATGATCATGTATGGATTATTCATCGCCCATTAACTATTACGGATGATGAAAAAGGTGCAACGCTCACTCCTAAAAGATCAAAATGTTGCATCCCAGCCCCACCCGTTCTTGAGTTTGATAAAAAAGGTAATTTATTGCAAGCCTGGGGTGGTCCTGGCAATGGCTACAACTGGCCAAAAAATGAACATGGAATTTATATCGACCCAAATGGGAATGTTTGGGTTGGTGGCAATGATCAAGCTGACCATATGATTTTAAAATTCACCCAACAAGGGAAATTTCTTCTGCAGATTGGGTCACCTGGTGCAAGTCTTGGTAGTAACGACACAACTCAGCTTGGTCGTCCTGCACACATGAATGTAGATCCGATTGCAAATGAAGTCTATATTGCTGATGGCTACTTAAACAAACGAGTGATTGTATTTGATTCCAATACTGGCAACTATAAGCGTCATTGGGGTGCTTATGGCAACATGCCCAGTGATGAAAAGATCCCAAACTTTAATCCGACATCAACGCAATTTGCAAATCCAGTTCATTGCGTTCGCCTCATGAAGGACAACACCCTATTTGTTTGCGATAGAGCAAACAATCGCATTCAAGTTTTTGAGAAAAGTGGAAAATTTATTCGAGAAATGGCGTTTGAGACTGACACTAAAGGATCTGGCTCTGTATGGGACCTCATCCCTGCAGATAGTAATCAAAAGTACATCTTAATTGCTGATGGCACCAACAATGAAATCACAGTGATTGAGCGCGATACTGGCCGCAAGCTCAGTTCATTTGGAAGAAGCGGTAGAAATGCCGGTGAATTTCATTGGGTGCATAACATTGCCGTTGACTCCGAGGGTAGCGTCTATACCACTGAGGTAGATACTGGAAAACGTGCCCAAAAATTTATGAGAACTAAATAAATTTGAGACCTCGCTTGAGACCTTACTTGAAACTTCTCTTGGTATGCGCACTTTCTTTCCTACTGAGCACTCCCGCAATGGCCCAGCTTGAGGTTTTAATTTCGGGAGGCTTTCAAGGTCCTTACAGCCAAATGCTGCCCTCTTTTGAAAAGATGACTGGCATTACAGTCATCACTAAATCAGGCGCCTCACAAGGCTCCGGCCCAAAGACGATCAAAGCACAACTAGCCACTGGTGTTACTGCTGATGTGGTCATATTGTCACGCGAGGGTTTAGCCGAACTCATTGCAGAAAATAAAATCGTGCCAAATTCAGATGTTGATTTAGCACAAGCCCCACTTGGCTTGGCTGTACCTACAGGCAATGCTAAGCCTGACATCTCCAGCGCCAAAGCGTTTGCAGATGCTTTAGTCAAGGCTAAAAAAATTGTTGTTCCCGGAAGTACCAGTGGCATTTACTTAAATAAGGAACTCTTTCCTAAGCTTGGCATTAGCGAGCAAATCTCAGTAAAGATCACCGAGCGAGGCTCTCAGGCCACCGCCGCCTTAGCTGCGCGCGAAGCCAATATTGCAGTCCAGCCCAGCAGCGAACTCGTGAATATTTCAGGCATTGATTATGTTGACCCCCTACCCAATAGCATTCAACTCATTCAAACCTTTGCTGCAGCAAGAGTGATGAACTCACCCAATTCTGAGGCTGCAAAAAAATTGATTGAATATCTAAGCTCACCAAACGCAGCCGAATCCATTAAAAATGGCGGCATGAATCTAGTTCGCTAGCAAAATTCATTGGAATATTACCTATGAATAATCGTAGATCATTTTTAAAAACCTCTGGTAAAGCACTGGGTGGATTATTTTTTTGCGGCTGCGGTCTTGCACATGCTGCAGAGAATCAAACAAAACGGGTAACCCCTGTTTTGATTAACGGTAAACGCATCAAAACAATTGATGTGCATGCCCATTGCATGTTTCAAGATGCGATTGACTTAATGGGCGATGAGGCTATGTCAGTTCCACCTCCAACTAAAGGTGTACCAGAACATTTCATCAAAATTAATGGGCGCATTAAGGCAATGGAAGCTCAGGGCATTGACATGCAAGTTCTCAGCATAAACCCCTATTGGTATCGTAAAGATAAGGAAACCGCTGCAGAAATCTGCCGCCTGAATAACCTGCATTTAGCCGAGCTATGTGCGCTAAGACCAGATAAGTTTGCAGCCTTTGCTTCACTCAGTATGCAATTTCCAGAACTTGCCGTGGAGCAACTAGAATACGCTGTAAAGCATCAAGGTCTACGCGGTGCCGCCATTGGTGGGAGTGTTGTAGGACAAGATTTTTCAGATCCTAAATTTCACCCAGTATTAGCAAAGGCTCAGGAACTCAATGTCACACTCTTCATTCATCCTCAGAGCACCCCTCAACTTGCGCAACGCTTCAAAGGAAATGGCTGGATGTCCAATGTCATTGGCAATCCACTCGATACAACCATTGCACTCCAGCATCTCATCTATGAAGGGGTGTTAGATAAATACCCACAACTCAAGGTACTAGCAGCTCATGGTGGAGGCTTCTTGGGATCCTACGCACCCCGCATGGATCACAGTTGCTTTGTCTCTCCACAAAATTGTGATCCCAACATTGTGCTCAAGAAAAAACCTTCTGAATACTTAAAGCAGCTTTATTTTGATTCTCTTGTTTTCACGCCGGAAGCCCTAGGATATTTAGTCTCGCAGGTAGGCGCCAGTCAAGTGGTCATTGGAACCGATCATCCTATCCCGTGGGAAGAATTTCCGGTAGAACGAGTCATGCAGACTAAAGGATTGAGTAACGCTGATCGTGTTGGAATTTTGGGTGGAAATGCGGCGCGCCTACTCAATCTAAAACTGAGTTAAGCAAGCCAAGTTGTAAATTCTTCTGCAGCTACTCGGGGTGTCCGGAAGGTGTTAACAATCTCTTGTTTATCCGCATAGCCGAGCGCCATGCCACATACCAACATCTCATGATCTTGAGCCCCAATGAAGGGCAAGATGATTTTGGTATAAGCATTCCAGGCAGCCTGTGGGCAGGTATCTAAACCCTCCCCCTTTGCTGCAACCATGAAATTCTGGAGGAACATCCCATAGTCCAGCATGGAGCCCCTACCCAGTTCTTTGTCGATGGTAAAAAAGATTCCCACAGGTGCACCAAAAAATTGAAAGTTTTTGCGATGCTGTGCATGCATCTTATCCTTATCGCCTTTAGTGATACCAAGCAATCCATATAAGCTCCAGCCGTTCTCACGACGTCGATCAATGTAAGGGCTAAACCATTTGCTGGGGTAATAGTCATAACCTGGTTGGTATTCTTTTTCTAATTCGGGATTAGCTGCAATGCTGTCATAAGTAGCACATACTTGTTTGCAGAGGCCTTCGAGTTTTGCACCCTCGAGTACGTAAGCTTTCCAAGGCTGAGTATTGGTTCCTGAGGGGGCTCTAGCTGAGAGATTGAGAATCTTCAAAATCTGCTCTTTTGAAACCGGTTCTTTTGTAAATGCGCGCACTGACATTCTTGACTGAATAGCGTCTGCTACAGAATTCATATTCCCTCTTTTTATCTTTCAATACTATTGAGCCATGATATTTTGATGCAATAAGAAATTGTCTTTCCCATCCAACAATAATGCACTATCAAGGTGCGTGAAATACCCAATACCTATATAGGATTCCCCTAAAAATCAGCTTTCGAGGCACTCTGAGCGCTATTCCCAAAACACCCAAATGGTGCATCTGATTTTCTAAATTGTGCAGGGTGGTAATTACTACTAAATTTTGGAACCTATGATGAGGCATGCGTATCAAAATTACAAAAAGCTTGGTGCTCAATGCCCAAATTCATAATACGGAGACCGTTCCGGAAGCCTTATTTCCGGAGGGGGAGTATCTCGCCAACCTGACTCCAGATGGCAAGATTGAGGTCGTCAACACCAAATCTATTAAGGCGCTATTTTCCTTTTCTCAGTTCAGAGAAAAAGTATCACAGGGCGACTTTGTGGTCATGGAAGCTTAAGGCGTTTAGTGATCGAGATCTAAGCTCTGCACTAGACTCGCCATCTTCACAACCGATTCAAATGCATTAGAGTCACTAGCCTCTACATCTACATCTACATTCTCCCAATTAAATTCCAAGGAGAAATGTGCAGACTCAACAATCAACTCATAACTGGAAGAGGCCTTATTACTTGGATTGGCTTCCATCTCCTCAGTCACTGGAACCTTCAATATCTCAATGGCCTTTAGGAGCAGTTGTGTCTCTGCTGCCGAGAGCTCTCTAGTGTGCAGCACATCATCTGTCCTCTTCACCGAAATCTTAGAGACGCCATCAATAGTGACCTCATATTGATTGAGACCCAAATCAAACCAGACAGTTAATTCAATTGCGATAGGATATGTTTTCATTTAATCGACCTCGTCAGCGTGGGGCTCATCAAAATGTTCGGTATGGGGCTTGAGCTTAGCTTCCAATTGAACCCATTTACTCTGCTGTGTACGGTATGTGCAATCCTCGGCATGATTTTCTAATAAACCAAAAATGACCGTGGTTGGAATTTTGCAATACGCACATCGATAGGCATGTTGGTGCTCTTCTATTTTTTCCTGTGGATAATCAATATAGAACGGCTTCACCATCAACTCCTTTGACTTTTAGGTCTTACTACTTCAATAAATATCTTACACCCCATCTATTTCAACTGAGGGTCAAATATCGCCAAAAAGGGCAGATGAGTTGATAATGGGATATTCCATTTAATAAAGTCTTGAATCTGATGTTGCCCTGCGTCGAACTCGAAACCTCCCCCAATCCAAGCGCTGCTGTTATTTGGCTCCATGGCCTAGGCGCTGATGGCAATGATTTTGTACCCATCATTCCAGAGTTACGCCTCGAGGGATGTCCTGGAATTCGGTTTATTTTTCCAAGTGCGCCCAGCATGCCGGTCACCGTTAACGGTGGCTATGTGATGCCAGCCTGGTACGACATCATTGGCAGAGATCTCATGGACCAAGAAGATGCCGCAGGCATCCATCGCTCAGCTGCAGCGATTAGTGAGCTGATTGAGCGTGAGGCGAGTCGCGGCATTGCTTACGAGAATATTGTTCTAGCGGGTTTCTCACAAGGCTGTGCAATGGCTCTGCATATTGGCCTGCGCTTTCCGCATCGTTTTGCAGGCATCATCGCTCTTTCTGGATATTTGCCTTTAGCGATATCGCTCCATACTGAAAAACAAGCAGCTAACCAGAAGACACCCATCTTTATGGCGCATGGTTTATATGACGCAGTAGTGATTCCTGAAAGAGCCGAAGCATCCTATGCCATGTTAGAAAAAATGGGTCATCAAGTCAGCTGGCATGAATATCCAATGGAGCACTCAGTCAATCACGAAGAACTTATGGATATTTCGCGATTCTTACAAAGCGTCTTAATTAAAACTGAGAGCTAGATGAGCCCATCAATCAATAATTTAACTCCAGCCACTAGCAAGAAAAATCGCACGATACGGTAATACCACCGAACAGGGATATGTTTTGCCAGGTAAAAGCCAAAATACACACCAACAGGTACACAGGGAAAAATTAAAACAGAAGTAGTCAAATAATCTAATTTGATTAAATCCAAATAGGCATATGGGCCTAACTTCGCAAAATTCATGCAAGCGAAAAAAATTCCCAAAGTAGATGTATAGACTATTGGCGACAGTTTTTCTCTCAACATATAAGCGGTAATAGGAGGTCCTCCGTTATGGGCAACAAATGAAGTCACCCCTGAAAGTAAGCCCATTAACATCCCGACCCAAGGCGATAACTTCGCTTCTTTTGCATCTAAATAACTCATGACTAAATCTTGGAGCAAATAAAGCAAAATAAAAATGCCAATGCAAAGTGTTAACACTTTAGGTTCAATCACTGTGAAAAAGACCATGCCAACCAGAATCCCACAGATAGCAGGTGGCAATACGAGGGTCAAAATTTTCCAATTGGCATTCCGCAGAAAACGTCTTAAACCGACCAAATCAATTGCAATCAGCAGAGGCAACAAAATAGCTAACGCTTCAGCAACACTCACCTGACTCGCTAACAAAGGTAACGAGAGGGTTCCTAAGCCAGCACCAAAACCGCTCTTAGAGATACCCACCAGCAATACACTAACAATGGCGACAATAAAAAACGTCAATGTATGCGCATGAAAAGCTTGGGTTAATGGGGCTAATAATGAATCAGGCATCTATCAATCTTACCAAGATGACATTACCTTAAGCTGCAAACATATAGACCGCGGCTATTGCCATAAACAGTGTTGCAAGCCAACCCAGTATTTTCAGAGGCCATGAAGCTACATGCGAGCCCATCACAGATGACCTACTTGAGAGAATCATGATCGCCACCATTAAGGGAACTGCAACTACACCATTGAGCACCGCACTCCAGAACAGCGCTTTCATTGGGCTAATGGGAGAATACTGAATTGCTAAGGCGCCAAGGACACTGAGAGTAATAATTAAATAAAACTTGCCAGCCTGCCGTGCACTATCTTCAAGACTAGAGCGCCAACCAAAGACTTCGGATAAGGCATATGCTGCCGAACCCGCTAAGACTGGAACGCCCATTAAGCCTACACCCAGAATACCTAAGGCGAACAAGAGAAAAGCAAATTCTCCTGCTAGCGGCCTTAAGGCAGATGCAGCCTCTGCAGCAGTATTGATATCGTGAATTCCAGAAGCATGCAAAGTAACTGCGGTAGCCAAAATAATGCAATACGCCGCTATATTGGAATACAACATACCGCTCCAGGTATCCCAAGAAATTCTACGTAACTCAGAGTGAATTTCCCGCTCTCCCGCTTCGCCAACATCTTTCAGCAAACTGAACTCATGACGCAAATTCATATCTTCCACTTCTTGAGAAGCTTGCCAGAAAAATAAATAAGGGCTGATCGTTGTACCAAAGACACCCACTACTACTGCTGCCGAATCTGCATTCAAAGTAACCCGGGGAAAGAAAGTACTCCAAACGACCTCTGTCCAAGGAACATGAACGGTGAATAAAACAGCCCCATAGGCCAGCAATGAGAGTGACAACCACTTTAAAAAAAATACGTAATGTCGATAAGGAATCAATATTTGCAATGCCAGGGTAAGCAGAACAAAAAAGCCCGTCATGATATGCCAATTAATTCCTGTAATCAGTTGTGCAACCTCGCCCATTGCTGCAATATCAGCGGCAATATTGAGAATGTTCGCAATCAATAAAATGCTGACTAATAGGATCAGCACCAGCGGAGGAAAAGCTAACTTCATATTGGCAGAGAGGCCTCTGCCTGTTACTCTACCAATACGCGCGCACAATACCTGAATGGTAGACATCAATGGATAAGCAAAAGGCATTGTCCACAACATATTGAAACCAAATTGCGCACCGGCCTGAGAGTAAGTCACGATTCCACTTGGATCATCATCTGCGACACCTGTAACTAAGCCAGGCCCCACTCTAGATAATGGATGCCGTTTAATACGCACCCAAATGGCAGAGAGACTGATCATATTTGCAAATAGCTCTTAATCATCACCTTAGTGTAGTGCGTATAGAGATGTAAAAAGAAAAAGGGCTCTGCTGAGCCCTTGATCGGAGAGCGCGGTGAATACTTACAGCTTTTTATTGAAGCTATATTGAGCAAAAGCCTGCTCTGCAACCCCAAACCACTGGGCTTCCATGTTTCTAAAAACGCGATAGTCATCAAAGATCTTTTTAAACTGAGGATTCTTAGTAGACTCTTCTGCATAAGTTTCCTGACTGGCTTTAAAGCAAGCATCCATGATGGAAGTGTTGAACTTGCGTAAAACAGCGCCATTTTGAATGAGACGCTGCAAAGCAGGTGGATTGAGTGCATCGTATTTTGCGCACATGTCAGTATGAGCTTCATAACAAGCCGCTTCCCATGCGGCTTGATAAGAAGATGGCAGTGCATCCCATTGTTTCTTATTGACTAAGAAGGAGAGTCCAGCAGCGCCCTCCCAAAATGCAGGGTAATAGTAGTTTTTGGCAACTTTTGCTAAGCCCAACTTTTCATCATCGTAGGGACCAACAAACTCAGCCGCATCGATCGTACCTTTTTCTAATGCAGAGTAAATTTCACCAGCAGGCAATTGTTGTGGCACTACGCCTAATTTGGCAAGTACTTGGCCAGCAAAGCCAGCAATACGGAATTTCAAACCCTTTAAATCTTCTGGTGATTTAATTTCTTTGCGGAACCAGCCGCCCATTTGCGTTCCAGTTTGACCGCCAAGAAAGTTGACGATGTTGTAACTTGCATAAAGCTCGCGCATTAACTTCATACCATTGCCATGAAGCATCCATGCAGATTGCTGACGCGCAGTCATACCAAATGGCGCTGCAGTATCAAAGATGAAAGCGCTATTTTTCCCTAAGTAGTAATAGCTAGCGGTATGTCCACACTCAACCGTACCATTTTGAACGGCATCCAATACCTGCAATGCCGGAACCACTTCACCCGCAGCAAATACTTTGACGTTGAACTTACTATCAGTGGCCTTACGCAATGAATTTGCAAAAACTTCAGGGGTGCCAAAGAGCGTATCTAAAGATTTAGGAAAGCTAGAAACCAAGCGCCAGTTGAGCGTAGGTAAGTTTTGCGCAAGCGCTGGTGTACTCAGGGCAGCTACTCCAGCACCTACAGTTGCCTTCTTCAGAAATGAACGTCTTTGCATCACCATCCCCCTCTAGTATTAATAGATATGTATACAGATTCTGTCATTGAATTCTATAGCGAGGTTTATTTTCCGCCAACCGTCATAGAACCGAGCAGAATCGAGCCAGTTTCTTTGGTACCCCGAATTAAGGAATCACTTCCAATCAACTCAATATCTAAGAGCATATCGCGTAAATTACCTGCAATCGTTACCTCTTCCACTGGATATTGAATCTCACCATTCTCAACCCAATAACCAAATGCGCCACGTGAGTAATCTCCCGTTACATAATTCACGCCCTGCCCCATCAACTCAGTTACCAATAAACCAGTACCCATTTCTTTTAATAAAGCAGGTAGACCGCCTTTAGGTGTTTTCTTGCTTTGCAGAGTCAAGTGGTGTGAGCCGCCTGCATTACCAGTAGTTTTCATTCCCAACTTACGCCCTGAATAGGTCGACAGAAAATATCCCTGCAAAATACCTTTATCAACTACAGTACGCGCGCTAGTCTTCACACCCTCTTCATCGAATGGTGCACTACCGGACATGGCTTTGAGATGGGGATTCTCAAACAGACTGACGTGCTTAGGCAATACCTGCTTACCTAAACTATCGAGCAAAAAACTAGAGCGACGATACAGAGCACCCCCAGATACTGCCTGCACCAAGCTGCCTAACAAACCTGCAGCCAAAGGAGCCTCAAAGATGACCGGGCAGCGCCGCGTAGTCAGTGATCTCGCCTTTAAACGCGATAAGGCGCGCTGGGCAGCATACTGACCGATAGCTGCAGGATCAGCTAACTCTGTTGGTATACGCGAACTCGAATACCAATCGTCTCTTTGCATAGGAGATTTTTTTCCGCCCTCACTTGCAATCGGTGCACATGAAATATAGTGGCGTGAAAATGGATAACCTCCCATAAATCCAAGAGAGGTACCCATCATGAAATGTGCGTGATGTGCAGACACTGAGGCGCCATCACTATTTTGAATTTGTTTGCTCACTGAAAATGCCGCGCCCTCCGCAATCCGTGCAATTTCTACAGCGCGTCCTGCATCAAGATCCCAGGGATGAAATAAATCAAGATCAAGTGGATTTTTTTCTAGTAACTCTGCTTCGGCTGGTCCAGCGCAATTGTCTTCTGCTGTGTGTTGGGCAATGTGATACGCAGCATCAACGGTCGCCTTCAAAGACTCTTTTGAAAAATCACTCGTACTGGCATTGCCGCGATGGTGCCCCAAAAATACCGTCACCCCGACTTGTTTGTCCAAGCTTTGTTCAATGGTTTCAACTTCGCCTTTACGAACGGTTACCGAGAGGCCTTGACCCTCCGATACTTCGGCTACTGCATCCGAGGCGCCCCTTCTTTTGGCCTCTTTGAGCATGAAATTGATAATTTCTTGAAACTGGCTAGATGAATATGTAAACATGCCCTAATAATAGCTAGAATAGAAATATGAAGCATACCGAAACCTCGAAGCGTAATACCCCAAACGAAGTCAAAATTGGTCTAATCTCGATCTCAGATAGAGCCAGTAAGGGTGTTTACCAAGATGAAGGCATTCCAACCCTGCAAACCTGGCTGATGAAAGCCATGAGTAATCCCTGTGTTTTTCATGAACGTCTGATTGCCGATGAGTCTGAGATCATTACTGAAACCATTGTGGAGTTGGTTGATGAGATGGGTTGTGACCTAGTCCTCACCACCGGTGGCACCGGCCCTTCTCGTCGCGATGTCACCCCAGAGGCAACCCTAGAGGCGGGAACCCGAGAAATGCCTGGATTTGGTGAGCAAATGCGTCAAATAAGCCTCAAGTTTGTACCAACGGCTATTTTGTCTAGACAGACAGCGGTCCTGCGTGAAATCGAAGGACATGCGGCTCTCGTGATTAACTTACCAGGGCAACCTAAGGCGATTGCTGAAACCCTAGAGGGCCTCAAAGATGAGAACGGCAAATCAATCGTGCCCGGAATCTTTGCTGCGGTGCCTTACTGTATCGATCTGATTGGTGGACCGTATATCGAGACCAATGAAGAAGTCATTAAAGCCTTTAGACCCAAGAGCGCTATTAAAAAATAAATTTCTTAGGGTAGCGGTACGATAAATTTATCGCGGTAATACTTCAGCTCTTCAATCGATTCTTCAATATCCGCTAAGGCAGTATGAGCCTGTTGCTTGGTGAAGCCTTTCACCAACTCTGGATGCCAACGTTTACATAACTCTTTCAGAGTGGAGACGTCGACATTTCGATAATGAAAGTAGGCTTCTAACTTGGGCATGTACTTCGCCATAAAGCGACGATCTTGACCAATAGTATTTCCGCACATCGGAGCAATACCCGCTTTGATGTACTGCCTCAAAAAGGCAATGCATTCTGCCTCTACTGTCGCCTCATCCAGTATCGATGCCTTGACCTTATCAATCAGCCCCGAGCGCCCATGGGTACCTTTATTCCAAGCATCCATGGCATCTAAAAGTGCATCATCCTGATGCACCACCCAAACAGGTGCCGTAGCAATGGTATTGAGGTGGGCATCGGTCACAATAATGGCGATTTCTAGGATACGCTCAGTTTCTGGATCTAATCCAGACATCTCCATATCCACCCAGATTAGGTGCTCGCTAGCTGGTGCCGTCTTTGCTGCAGCAGTATTCGTTTGTTCGCTCATATCTATAATGATCTCATGACATTCACAATTATTTTCCTAATCGCTTTTATTGCCAGTTTTGGCCTGCGCCACTGGCTCTCCCAACGTCAAATTCGCTATGTTGCCCAGCATCGAGATGCGGTCCCGACAGAGTTTGCTGAAAAAGTCACTCTAGCCGAACACCAAAAAGCTGCTGACTACACGATCGCAAAATTGCGCTTAGCGATTTTAGAAAACGGGGTGAGCGCCGTCATTTTAATTGCCTTCACATTGTTGGGCGGATTAGAAATCCTCAATATTGTTCTTCTACAATTACTTGGTGAAGGTATTGCACAACAAATTGCACTGCTAGTATCGATTGTCATCATCTCCGGAATACTGGATCTACCTTTCTCTTGGTACAAACAGTTTTATCTTGAAGAGCGCTTTGGCTTTAATCGCATGAATAAAAAATTGTTCTTTAGCGACATGATCAAAGGTTTGTCGGTAGGTGGCGCCATTGGCATTCCCTTGCTATGGGTCATCCTCACACTCATGCTCAAGGCTGGCGATCTTTGGTGGCTCTGGGCGTGGGCCGTGCTTTCGACATTTAGTCTGTTGATGCAGTGGATCTTCCCAACCTTCATTGCACCCTTATTTAATAAGTTTCAAGCATTAGAAGAAGGTCCACTCAAAACCCAAATTGAGGCCTTACTAAGCCGTTGCGATTTTGCTAGTCAAGGCTTGTTTGTCATGGATGGTAGTAAACGTAGCGTCCATGGCAATGCATTCTTTGCTGGTATGGGCAAAGCCAAGCGCATTGTGTTCTTTGACACCCTCATTGAAAAACTCAATCCAGGTGAAGTAGAGGCAGTGCTCGCCCATGAGTTAGGTCACTTCAAGTGCAACCATATTCGTAAGCGTCTCATCGTTTCCTTTGCCTTAAGCTTTGCTATGTTTGCATTACTCGGCTGGATCAGCACGCAGGTTTGGTTCTATACCGACCTGGGTGTAATGCCTAATCTGAATGGCTATAACGGCGGTCTGGCTTTAGCACTATTTATGTTGGTCTCGCCCGTATTTAGCTTCTTCTTTACCCCACTAGGAAGTCTTGCTTCGCGTAAACATGAATATGAGGCCGATGGCTTTGCCGCAGAAAAATCTTCGGCAAAAGATTTGATTTCTGCCCTAGTAAAGTTATATCAAGATAACGCTGCAACACTGACGCCAGATCCAATCTATACCGCCTTTTATAGCTCGCATCCACCTGCGCCGCTGCGTATCGCAAACCTACAGCGCTTTAGCTGATTGCAATTATCGGCATGGAACAATTTCGCGCGCTACTGACTGCTTCCTACGGAAGACATTATTTAGCGCAGCGCCTAGTAGCAGATACCGCAGGGAAAGAATCCCCAAGCGGTCCTTTAATTCAAGTGAGCACTCCCGCTAAGCAGCATATTGGTGCTGTGGGTGATCGTATGTTGCTGGAGATGACATCTGCAGATCAAGCGCGCATTATTGAAATTGAGCCTCGTGAAAATATTCTTTACCGCTCTGATGCTTTTAAAAGCAAAATCATTGCCTCTAACGTCGATCAAATTCTGGTAGTACTAGCAACCCAACCCGCCTTCTCTCCTGACCTCCTGGGCAGAGCGGTCGTGGCGGCTGAGGCTAATCAAATTGGCTTGCATATTCTGCTCAATAAATCTGATCTCCAAGATAACTTAGCGCAAGCGCGCAAAATCATTGAACCCTATGCGCGCATGGGCTATCCCGTCAGTGAGGTCTCCGCCAAATTTGACCCCGCTTCGATTGATGCACTTCGTCCTGCCTTAGCCGGTAAGGTATCCGTCTTTGTTGGTCAATCCGGCATGGGTAAATCTAGCCTGCTCAATGCCTGGGTACCCAATGCTGCTGCACTTACCCAGGAATACTCCGTGCGCTTAGATACCGGTAAACACACCACCACCGCCTGTCGTTATTTTGAATTACCGGAATCTTGGGGGAGAGATGGGGTCGGCAAATTGGGTGCATTAATTGATTCACCAGGTTTTCAGGAGTTTGGTTTAGCACATATGTCTGTGAGCGAGTTACAGCATGCCTTTAGGGAATTTAAAGACTTGCTCGGTAAATGTCGCTTTCATAACTGTGCTCATCAATCCGAACCTGATTGCGCGGTACGTGATGCGGTAGACAGAAATGAAATAGCGCCAGAAAGATTGGCGCTATTTAGACAGTTGCGTTCAGATTCGAAAACAGCAGATACGCAAATTCAGGGAATTAGCCAAGCCAAAGAGCGATGGTCAGCATTAGCAACAAAGCCATCCAAGCGATAACTAAGCGCCATACCAAGCCAACCGCGGAGCGCATCGTGCGCTCAGTAGGCTCAAGACCCACTTCATAGATTAAAGGTTCACCGGCCTCAGCCATACGCAGTGCCTCATCACTTTCAGGCTCGCTTAAGGGCTCACCGAGTCGCACGCCTAAGGCACCACTACCTGCAGCCAAGATCACAGCCGATAATGAATCAGACCATTTTTGGGTGAGATAGCGCCAACCATATACTGCACCCTCAAAGTTTCCAACAATCGCAAAGCCCATTGCCGTGATACGCGCTGGAACCCAATCCAATACATAAAAGAAATGACGCGCTGCTTCACTTAAGTTGAAGTCACGCTCAGACCAACGCTGAGCAGCAATATCAGCCAAACGATACAGCACCACACCTGCGGGACCCATTGGCATCATGAACCAAAACAGCACACCAAACACATGGTGATGTGAACCAATAATGGCTCGCTCTAGCGCTAATGAAATCACTTCTGTCTCAGAAAGATTGGCAGTATCTAACTCTGGGCCATACCATTCACCCAGTGCTGCCCGCGCAGCTGGTAGATCATGCGCTTCAATTGCTTCATGCACCAAAGTAAATGAGTGGCTGAATTGACGGAAGCCGAAAAATAAATACGCAATGACGACGTTCCATAAGAAACCAAGAATGGGATAAGTCAACATGCAGGTGACATACACCATAAATACCAAAAAGGTAGGTAGCACAAAAGCAACCAAGCAAGCCATGCGTGCGCCAATTGGACTTGCACCTTCTTCAGACTTGCCACCGAATTCACCAGCGACCCAATCTAACCAACGAGCGCTCATACGCGCAATCCAATGGCTAGAGGTTACTGGGCGATATTGCTCAGCAATGAGGGCGAAGAGAATAGAAAAGAAAGTCATACTTTTAATAAATGATATAGGTTCCGCAACATTCCCGCAGTAGCGCCCCAAATAAAGCGATTCTCATAAGGAATCGAATAAAAACGACGACCACCCTGCTCGCTTTGCCACAGCCTGATCTGATGGTTCGCTGGATCTAGTAAAAAATGTAGCGGCACTTCAAAAACATCTGCCACCTCAAACTCATCAAGGACATATTCTTCTTGAGGTTGCACCAACCCCACTACTGGTGTGACGCTATAACCAGAAACAGTCAAATACTGCGGAAGATAGCCAATAATTTCTACCCGTTTAGGATCAAGGCCAATCTCTTCCTGACTCTCCCTCAATGCAGTGTCATCGGGACTAAGATCTTCTGGATCCATCCGTCCACCCGGAAAGCTAATCTGCCCTGCATGATCACGCAAATGATTCGTTCTTTGCGTCAGCAATACTGAGAGGCCATTCTCTTTTAATAACAAAGGGATCAATACCGCTGCTCGCGTTATCTTGCCAGCAGCTTGGCGCTTAGCGATGATATCGGTAGCAATCACATGACGATTCTCATCGGTAATCTCTGGTTGCCACTCCGGTGGATATTGAAGACGGGTCTTTAAGCCCACTGGCTCGAGAAATTCAGGCGCTACTTTTTTGTCATTGACGCAAACCTCATGAATCGGAATGGCTTCGGCATTAAATCCTGGGGGCGCAGCGACATTGATTACGTCTTCTTCAGGCTGAGAGGTCTTTGGCATAGTCATATTTTAAGGCAATAAAAAAGGCGACCTAGGCCGCCTTTCTATTTGCATCAAAGCAGCAATTATTCAGCAGCTGGAGCAGCCACTGCCTTAGTGCGAGCCTGAAGCTTTTCTTTAATACGTGCAGACTTACCAGAACGATCACGCAAGTAGTACAACTTTGCACGACGGACATCACCACGACGCTTTACTTCAACGCTAGCGATCAATGGTGAGTATGTTTGGAAAGTACGCTCAACGCCTTCACCAGAAGAAATCTTACGCACGATAAAGCTAGAATTTAGTCCGCGATTGCGTTTAGCAATCACAACGCCTTCAAAGGCCTGGGTACGCTTACGTGTACCTTCAACCACGTTTACACTAACAACCACTGTATCGCCAGGCGCAAAGCTTGGCAAAGTTTTGTTAGCACTTAAGCGAGCAATTTCTTCTTGCTCAATTTTTTCAATTAAATTCATTTTTAATCCTTAAACATCGTATTAGCGTTTAATCCCGAGACCTAAATCAACGGACCTAATAGAGGATGTAGTTAAAACAATTTCACTAAACCAAAAACCAAACCACTCATTCACAACTGCGCACCACTAAAAGTATTCACAGCGAGCGAAGAAATTGTTCATCTTCTCGGGTTAGCAACCCATTGGCTCTAGCCGATTCAATTAAATCCGGCCTTAACCTGAACGTCAGCTCTAAAGACTTCTGCCGACGCCAATCTGCTATTTTAGCGTGATGTCCGCCTAAAAGCACGTCCGGCACCGATAAATTTTCATAAATCTCAGGCCTGGTGTAGTGCGGATAGTCCAAAAGACCATTCATAAAGCTATCCTGGGTGGCAGATTCGCCATCTCCGAGAGCCCCAGGAATAAGCCTAATAACCGCATCCATGATGGCCATAGCAGGGATTTCGCCCCCAGACAGCACAAAATCGCCTATGGATATCTGTAAATCGACATTGCGATCCACAAAACGTTGGTCTATGGCCTCATATCGACCACAAACCAAGCTCAGATTGCCGTCATTTAAGATATCTGAGGCCATTTTTTGGGAGAAGCGCTCTCCTTGGGGCGCCAACAAGCAAATAGGGCCCGCTTGAGTTCCAGCAGCCTGATGAGCCGCCTTAATCCCTGCAATAGTGTCTTCGAGGGGCTTTGCCATCATGACCATGCCTGGACCGCCCCCATAGGCACGATCGTCCACTGTTTTACGCGCATCAGAACAAAAGTCTCGTGGATTCCACAAATGAACACTCGCTAATGATTGCTCACAGGCACGACCAGTGACACCCCACTGCGTGAGTGCAGTAAACATCTCGGGAAATAAGGTCACGACATCAAAGCGCATGGGTTGTTTCTTGAATATGGTTTAGTTTTATTGCCAGTCTAATTGCCAATCGAGCGTAATCACTTGATTTGGCAAGTCGACGTTTTGCACCACTTCTTTGACAAAGGGTACAAGATATTTGATTTCTTTAGAAACAGGATCACCAATAGCAATCACACCATGAGCACTATTTTCAGTGACATCGAGCACTTCACCTAGCGCCTCATGTTGCAAATTGATTGCCTGGCAACCAATCAGATCGACCCAGTAATAAGAATCACTATCCGCTTTTGGAAATGCATCACGGGCCACTAATATGCGCGCACCTTTTAATGCCAAGGCCTGATCACGATCAGTAACACCATCAAATGCAAGCACGACATTACCGCTATGCATCTTGGCGCTCTTTACTTTATATTGCGTCAACGAGGCTTGTTCTACAGACGCAGAAACGCCAGTATCCCGACGTGGGATCAAGGACAACCAAACTGTCTTAGAAGAGAGAAGTGCTACAGGGTCTGATGAGTGAGGTCTAACCTTCACTTGCCCCTGCAAACCTTGCGCCTCAGAAATGGCGCCAAGTTCAATCAAATCATTTAGGGAAGGTGTACTCATTTGCAAGTCACCTTATTTTCCCAAAATAAACCACCAACAATTTCGCCACTAAATGCATCATCTCAAAGATGAAGCATTTAGCAACAGAATATTAAGCAGCAGGATTGTTCTTAATTAAACGAACAACCGTTGGAGATACTTGCGCACCAACGCCAGTCCAATAAGTCAAACGATCTTGAGCAATGCGCATGGCTTGCTCAGATTCAGCTGCTTGTGGATTGAAGTAACCAATGCGTTCGATAAAGTTCGAGTCGCGACGGTTGCGCTTATCAGTAGCAACAATGCTGTAAAAAGGGCGCTTCTTAGAGCCGCCGCGTGCCAGTCGAATGACGACCATACTTATTCCTTAAAATCTAAAAATGAAAACAGGTTGATTACAACCCAATGAAATTTCTACAAAAATCTTGGGCTCCAGCTCACCAACTAAACGTACGGTAAAGCGGAAAACCTCATATTCTAGACGAAAACCCCTACTTCTTCCACCTATTTAAGTACCCAAGACAGTAGAATAGAATCCAAATCAATATAAAAAATACATATAAATCAATTACTTATACCGATATGTCCGATAAAACAACACGATCCACCCACAATCGCGGCTCTTTAAATCGCCTCTGGATCGCACTTTCTTGCGTGGGACTAGGGCTTTTGAGCGCTTGCGGAAATGTGATTACGCCTTGTGGCGCCAAAATTAGTCCTCCGAGCAGCGAACTGCGCAATACCCGGTGGGAACTCACTCGCTGGAACTTACCCCCCAATAGCAATGGTGAAGTTCGTGCACGCCAAATTCCACAGGGAGAAGCGAGCAACCCTATTCAAATGAACTTTGATGCGAATGGGCAAAGGGTTAGCGGATCTACTGGATGCAATCGCTTTACTGCGGAGCTGAATGAAGATGCACGAGGCTTTAGCTTGAGCAAAATTGCTAGCACCAAAATGGCCTGCACTCCGCAACGCATGGAATTAGAAAATGATTTCCTTTATGAACTCAATGACTATCGCAGCATCGTTCGCAATGGCGATCAATTACTCATGATCGGCACCGATCGTGAAGTGCTGAGCTTTACCCAACGGCCTGTTACCAATAAATAAAATAAATGAGTATTGATATCTTGATGAAAAAATCCAAACTTCTATTTTGCGCACTCGGATTATTTTTTCCGGGCACTGGCCTCAATTGTTTTTACTTGCAGGGACTGAAATCCTTCTGGGCCTGGACACAGTTACTCGCATTGTTTGGAGGCTTTGTTGGCTGGGGTCTACTCAAAGATGCGCACTTTCATTCAGGACCTGGCTGGGTACTGCTGACCTTTGGTTTTATTGCGGTTGAGGCCAGCTGGCTCACTACGATTACCTTTGGTTTACGCCCCGATGAAAAATGGGATGCGCAATTTAATCCTGGCATTGCAGAACTTGAGCGCAGTCAATCGGGTTGGCTAGTGATTCTTACTGTCATCTTTTCCTTAGTACTAGGTGCGGGTGTCATGATGACCTTTTTGGCTATAGCCTTTGAGCAATTCTTTATTTCTCAACTCCAAGAAGCCAGAAAGCTATCCCAGTAATAGCAAATAGCTTTCGTGATTTACGAATTGCCAATATTTTAGAACTGCTCAAGCTCTAGTGCATTGGTAGAGTAACCACCTTCAATAATCGAGGTGGCTAAGGCCTGTGCCTGCGGTAGCAAGTTTTCCGCAAAGAAGCGCGCCGTTGCAATCTTCGTCTTATAGAAAGTTGGATCGCTATCGCGCAAACGTTCGGCTGCTAATAAGCCACGCGCCATTTGCCATCCTCCGAAGACTAAACCTGATAAACGTAAGTAAGCAAAGCTGCCGGCGTATACCGCTTTAGTGTCCGTCTTTGCATGCGCCAAAATATAAGCAACCGCTTCATCAAACGCAGCGCGTCCAGCTGTCAACTGTTTGAGAACTGCTTTCGCATCAGCGCTAGCACTAGCTACTAACTCTTTTTCCGTTTCGGCAATTTTTTGTGACAGTACTTTTGTAATAGCACCGCCATCACGGACAGTTTTTCTACCGACCAAGTCATTCGCCTGAATGGCTGTCGTCCCTTCATAAATCGTCAGAATACGAGCATCACGATAGTGTTGTGCAGCACCAGTCTCTTCAATAAAGCCCATACCGCCATGGACTTGTACACCTAGGCTCGCCACCTCAATCGACATCTCCGTAGAGAAGCCCTTCACAATCGGCACTAAGAATTCATAGATTGCTTGATTTGCTTTACGCACTGCTTCATCTGGTGCAGCATGCTGTGCATCGTATGCAGCAGCAGCATAGTATGCCAAGGCACGAGAAGCCTCTACATAAGCGCGCATGGTCATCAACATCCGTTTCACATCAGGCTGATGAATAATCGCTACGGGGCCGGGAGAGCCAGCGAGATCACGACTTTGAACGCGATCTTTAGCATATTGCACGGCCTTTTGATAAGCGCGCTCTGCGACCGCAACACCTTGCATCCCCACTGCAAAACGCGCAGCGTTCATCATCACAAACATGTATTCCAGACCGCGATTCTCTTCACCAACTAAATAGCCGGTGGCGCCACCATGATCGCCAAACTGCAGTACTGCGGTTGGGCTCGCCTTAATTCCAAGCTTATGCTCAATCGATACACAATGCACATCATTACGCTCACCTAATGAGCCATCTGCATTAACCAAAAACTTGGGTACAACAAATAATGAAATCCCTTTAACACCCTCTGGTGCATCAGGCGTCCTAGCCAAAACCAAATGAATAATGTTCTTGGCCATATCATGCTCACCGTAGGTGATATAGATCTTGGTCCCAAAGATCTTATAGCTACCATCGCCCTCAGGTACAGCCTTAGAACGCACCATCGATAAATCAGAACCTGCTTGGGGCTCCGTCAAACACATCGAGCCTGTCCATTCCCCAGAAATCATGCTCGGGACAAATTGTTCTTGGAGTTCTGGGCTTGCTGCTGTGAGCAATGCCTCAATAGCACCATCAGTGAGCATCGGACATAAAGCAAAAGAGAGGCTGGCTGAGTGAACCATTTCAAAGCAGGCAGTAGCAATGAGTTTTGGCAAACCTTGACCACCAAATTCTGCCGGATGAATGACGCCCTGCCAACCAGCAGCAGCAAATTGTTCAAATGCTTCTTTGAAGCCAGGAGTCGTAGTCACTACGCCATCTTTTAATGAGCTTGGCTGCTGATCGCCAGGCCAATTGAGTGGGGCAACGACATCCTGATTAAATTTTGCAGACTCTTCTAGAATTGCTGGCGCAAGATCAACATCAGCACCTGCTTCTGCATAGGATGGGTAAGCCACTACATCTGATAGCCCCGCAAGCTCATTCATTACAAACAACATGTCTTTCACGGGGGCTACATATGGCATGACAACTCCTATGGATTCGAATCAGGTGGGCTATTCAAAATTACGAGAGTGCTTTCGTCAGTTCTGGAACAGCAGTAAAGAGATCGGCAACCAAACCATAATCAGCAACACCAAAAATCGGTGCTTCTGGATCTTTGTTAATGGCCACGATCACTTTAGAATCCTTCATGCCAGCCAAGTGCTGAATAGCGCCAGAGATACCTACGGCAACATATAACTGGGGAGCAACGATCTTGCCAGTTTGACCCACTTGATAGTCATTGGGTACATAGCCCGCATCTACGGCAGCACGTGAGGCGCCTAAGGCAGCGCCTAACTTATCAGCCAAAGGCACTACTAACTCTTGATACTTTTCGCCAGAGCCTAAACCACGACCGCCAGATACGATGATCTTGGCTGCAGTTAGTTCTGGACGATCTGATTTAGTCAGCTCACGACCGACAAAAGCAGATTTACCTGCGCTGTCAGTAGCAGCTACTTTTTCAATCGCAGCAGACCCGCCAGTAGCAGCAACAGGATCAAATCCCGTCGTACGCACAGTAATCACTTTGACTGCATCACTCGACTGAACAGTAGCAATAGCATTACCCGCATAGATCGGACGCTCAAAAGTATCAGCGCTAACGACTTTAATAATGTCAGAAAGCTGCGCAACATCTAACTTTGCAGCAACGCGTGGCATGACATTCTTACCACTAGCAGTAGCAGGTGCCAATAAGTGACTGTAGTTACCAGCTAGTGACAAAATCTGGGCAGCTAAAGGTTCTGCTAATTGATCCGCCAGATTTAAGGCATCAATCTGGATCACCTTGCGGACACCCGCTATTTGGGCTGCGGCTGTAGTTACGACATCAGCACCGTTACCAGCAACTAGCACGTCTACTTCGGGAGAGCATTGCAAAGCAGCTGCAACTGCATTTAAGGTAGCCGCCTTTAATGATTGATTATCGTGTTCAGCTATAACAAGAGCAGCCATTTAAATCACCTTCGCTTCATTTTTGAGTTTTTCAACAAGAGCAGCTACATCAGCAACCATCACACCAGCGCTGCGCTTAGGTGGCTCTTCTACTTTGAGAGTTTTGAGGCGAGGCACGATATCAACACCTAAGTCTTCCGGCTTCACAACATCAATCGTCTTCTTCTTTGCCTTCATGATATTAGGCAAGGTCACATAGCGGGGTTCATTGAGACGAAGGTCAGTCGTGATAACTGCCGGCAATGACAGTGCAATCGTTTCTAAGCCACCATCTACTTCACGAGTCACAGTAGCTTTGCCATCCGCAACCACCACCTTAGAGGCAAAAGTTGCTTGCGGAATATCTAACAAGCTTGCCAACATCTGACCAGTCTGGTTGCTATCGTCATCAATCGCCTGCTTACCGAGAATAATAATTTGTGCTTGTTCTTTTTCTGAAAGCGCCTTGAGAATCTTGGCTACTGCCAAAGGTTGCAACTCAGTATCAGCCTCTACCAAAATAGCGCGATCTGCACCAATAGCCAAGGCTGTACGCAAAGTTTCTTGGCATTGAGTTACGCCTGCAGTTACCACTACAACTTCAGTAGCAATACCAGCTTCTTTGAGTCTGACTGCTTCTTCTACTGCGATTTCGTCAAAGGGGTTCATGCTCATCTTGACGTTCGCAATATCGACACCAGAATTATCTGACTTCACACGCACTTTGACGTTGTAATCAACAACGCGTTTCACTGCAACTAAGATCTTCATCTGACTTTCACAATCCTCAAACGCTTCAAAAACGATATTTATCTAAAAAATCGGGTAACCCTTATTTTACCGCCCTCTTTATTGAACTAGACATCAATAGCAGTGGCTGAGCCAGCCTGCTTGCGCAGCTCGAACTTCTGGATTTTTCCAGTTGAAGTCTTTGGCAGCTCTCCAAAAACAATCGCTTTGGGAACCTTAAAGCCTGCTAAGTGCTGTTTGCAATGAGCGATGATGTCAGCCGGGGTCACTTCGACACCAGGCTTGATTTCTAAGAAAGCGCAAGGGGTTTCGCCCCACTTTGGATCGGGTTTTGCTACCACTGCCGCAGCAATCACGGCTGGATGGCGATAGAGTACGTCTTCCACCTCAATCGAAGAAATATTCTCACCCCCAGAAATTATGATGTCTTTGCTACGGTCTTTGATCTTGACATAACCATCAGCACTCTTTACTGCTAAGTCACCTGAGTGAAACCAGCCACCCTCGAAGGCTTCTTGCGTAGCTTTCTCATTCTTCAGGTAGCCCTTCATTGCAATGTTGCCCTTAAACATAATCTCACCCATCGTCTCACCATCAGCGGGAACAGGCTCCATCGTTTCTGGATTGAGTACATCGATCGCTTGTTGCATGTGATAGCGCACACCTTGACGCGCATTCAAACGGGCACGCTCGCTGATATCCACATCATTCCATTCATCTTGTTTAACGCAAACAGCAGCAGGGCCATACACTTCTGTTAAACCATAGACATGGGTTAGATCAAAGCCTAACTTCTCCATACCTTCAATAATCGAAGCGGGTGGTGCAGCCCCAGCAATAAGACCTTTGACGCCTGCTGGCACTCCAGCCTTTAGTTCATCTGGGGCATTGACCAAGAGGTTATGCACAATCGGTGCTGCGCAGTAGTGGGTCACGCCATGCTCTTTGATAGCAGCAAAGATATGCTGCGCATCTACGCGACGCAAACACACGTTAATACCAGCACGAGCAGCAATCGTCCAAGGGAAACACCAACCATTGCAATGAAACATTGGCAAAGTCCACAAATAAGTGGGATGTTTATTCATATCCCAATCGAGTACATTTGAAACAGCATTAATGGCTGCGCCACGATGGTGATAGACCACTCCCTTAGGATTACCTGTTGTGCCAGAGGTGTAGTTCAAGCAAATCGCCTGCCACTCATCAGCTGGTACTTGCCACGCAAATTGAGGGTCTCCTTCTGCCAATAATTGCTCATAACTAAGCTTGCCTAGCCTCTCACCTGCAACGTCGTACTCTTTTTCTTCGACATCAATAACTAAGAATTCACGACCACTTTCTTTCCTGGTAATCTCTAAAGCTTTCTTCACCACCCCTGAAAACTCAGGATCAATAATCACGACCTTTGCTTCGCCATGATTCAACATGAAGGCGATGGACTCTGGGTCTAAGCGGGTGTTTAAGGCATTTAATACTGCACCTGCCATCGGAATACCGAAGTGCGCCTCCACCATCGGTGGCGTATTCGGCAACATGACAGCAACAGTATCGCCAAGACCAATGCCATGCTTTTGTAAGGCGCTAGCCAAGCGGCGGCAACGCTCGTAGGTTTGCGCCCAAGTTTGACGTAACTTGCCATGGATAACGGCAACCTTCTTCGGATAGATCTCGGCAGATCTTTCTAAAAACAAGAGTGGAGTAATAGGGGTGTAATTTGCAGGATTACGATCTAAACCTTGCTCATAAATATTTGCCATCTTTTGCTTTCAATCTTTGAATAACCGTTTTTCTTGTAACGCTTTAAATATCAGCCAAGGCTTTGACATGAGCAACAACACTTCGACCTAATGCAGATAAGTTGTAACCACCCTCTAAGCAACTGACAATGCGATTGTTAGCATATTCATGCGCAATCTCCTTCAAGCGCTTGGTGATCCAAACATAGTCATCCTCAACCAAACCCATTTGACCAAGATCATCTTCGCGATGCGCATCAAATCCAGCTGAAATGATGATGAGTTGCGGCTCAAAGTTGCGAAGCACTGGTAGCCATTGCTCTTCCACAATCGAGCGCACCACGTCGCCACGAGTCGCTGCCGGCAAAGGTACGTTCACCATATTGTCAGCACGATCAAGACCGCTATAGGGATAAAACGGATGCTGGAAAAAGCTACACATCAAAACACTCGGATCATTGAAAAATGCGGCTTCTGTGCCATTGCCATGGTGCACATCAAAATCAATAATAGCCACGCGTTCAAGACCGTAGGCTTCCATGGCATATCGGGCGGCAATAGCCACGTTATCAAATAAGCAAAATCCCATTGAGCGGGTAGGTTCGGCATGATGTCCTGGGGGTCTTACTGCACAAAAGACATTTTCAACCTCACCCTTCATGACAGCATCGACCCCGGCAATCGCTGCCCCAGCAGCACGCAGGGAAGCCTGCCATGTATGGGGATTCATAATGGTGTCGCCGTCAAGCATGGCATACCCACTTTGGGGAGCCTTCTCTTTGACAAAAGCAACATGATCAGGACTGTGCACCAGTTCTAGTTGATCTTCGCTAGCCAATGGCGCATCGAGGTGATGTAAGAAGCGATCTACCCCACTACGAATCATCTGGTCATTGATAGCTTGAATCCTTTCAGGGCACTCTGGGTGATGGCTACCCATCTCATGTTTCAGAAAGTCTGGGTGAGTTATGTATCCTGTTGTCATTAGCTGTAATCCTTAATAGCAAAACTGTATTTTTTATACTCTAATTAATGGTGCTCAATTCTCAACAATCCTTGCTCTGGGGCATGAACTTTCGGGTCTGCTACCTGCTGCTCGCACTGTTACTTGGGGCCTGCTCGAGCAGTCCTTCGCAACAAAGTAATACCCAACAACCCATCGTAAACCAAGCCGATGATGCGATCACCGAAGCACGTTACAGCCAAAACCTGAGTACCCTATTAAACCAAGTCTCACAAACCCAAGAAATACCGCTGCAGACCCTAGAAAACGGCTTTCTTGATGCTAAAACGATTCCCTCTATCCGCAAATTGGTATTACCCCCATCGGGCACTTTTAAGAAAAATTGGCTAGCGTATCGCAAACGCTTTATTGAGCCAGTGCGCCTCAAGGCTGGAAAGGCCTTTTGGGATGAAAACCGCGCCTTTTTAAGTCAGGTAGAGCAAGACTCAGGGGTGCCAGCAGAGATGATTGTCGCCATTATTGGAATTGAGACTATTTATGGGCGTCAGACTGGTAATTTTCGAGTCAAGGATGTGTTGTCAACACTCGCCTTCAGCTATCCCGATACCCCTAATAAGCCTGCCCGCGAGCAGCTTTTTAAGGATCAACTTCAAGAACTGATCCTGCTGTGCTGGACAGAAGCTGGCGGTAAGTTGCCAGCCAAAAATAGCATCCGAGGCGTAAATGTGACTCGCTTTAATACCTGCCTCAATCAAAACAGCTCCTATGCTGGAGCGATTGGCTTGCCACAATTTATGCCCAGCAGTATCCGCAGTTTTGCTGTTGATGGTGACGGCGATGGACGCATTGATCTTAAACAAAGTCCTAAAGATGCAATCGCGAGCGTAGCGAACTTTATGAAGCAACATGGTTGGCAAGCAGGCATGCCGATTTCTTTTCCTGTACAAGAAAACGCTATACCAGTTGCAAAGCAATGGGCTGATGGTGAACCACAACTGAAATACACCGTTGCAGAACTAATTGAACAGGGCATCCTATTGCCTCAACAAGGCGATCTTCAAAGTGGTGGGGTGGAACCCCAAAGTAAAGCCTTGATTGTGGATCTGCCCTACCCCGACAAAGACGGACTCGATCAAGCACAGTATTTTGTGGGATTAAATAATTTCTTAACCATTGTTCAGTACAACCGCAGTTATTTCTACGCTCAGAGTGTGGCAGAGTTTGCAGAAGCACTAGGTTATAAGAACCAAAGCGTAGTACCAGCTACCTTATCAAATGAAGCACTAGCGAAAGCAGCAGATCAAAAAAGCTTTGCAGATAAATCAGAGGTTAAGAATTCAAAGAAATCTAACACCAAGAAAAAAACTAAACCAAATTAAGCAGGGAATACGCCTGTCGATAAATAGCGATCACCGCGATCGCAAACTATGAAAACGATAGTGGCATTTTCCACTTGGCGTGCAATGCGCAAAGCTACCACTAGCGCTCCACCTGCCGAGATGCCGCAGAAGATTCCTTCTTCCACTGCCAAGCGTCTTGCCATATCTTCAGCATCTGCCTGCGTGACATACTCAATACGATCAACCCGATCACCTTGGTAAATCTTTGGTAAATACTCTGGCGCCCACTTCCGAATACCAGGAATCTGTGAGCCCTCTTCAGGCTGGGCACCAATAATCTGAATGGCAGGATTCATTGACTTGAGATAAGTCGATACACCAGTGATTGTGCCGGTGGTGCCCATCGCAGAGACAAAGTGAGTGACTTGCCCATCGGTATCGCGCCAAATCTCTGGGCCCGTAGTTTCAATATGGGCTCTGGGATTATCCGAGTTGGCAAATTGATCTAACAATCTGCCACGCCCCTCACGCTGAAGTTGTAGCGCGTAATCTCTTGCAAACTCCATGCCACCAGATGCAGCAGTCAAAATAAGTTCTGCACCATAGGCCGCCATACTTTGACGTCGTTCAATACTTTGGTTTTCAGGCATTACCAAGACCATCTTGTAACCCAGCATGGCTGCAGTCATTGCTAAGGCTATACCAGTATTGCCACTGGTTGCCTCAATCAAGGTATCACCAGGTTTAATTTCGCCACGCTCTTGTGCGCGCATAATCATCGACAGCGCAGGTCGGTCTTTTACCGACCCGGCTGGATTGTTGCCTTCTAGCTTACCTAAAATGACATTGTTACGATTCTCGTTTTCTAAACCGGGAATACGCTGCAAGCGCACTAATGGGGTGTTGCCCACAGTTTGTGAAATCGTTAGGTAAGAAGGTTTGCTCATGAGCCCATTTTAGCCATAAGCAAGCCTACACTCTGAAGGGCTTAATTTCGGCGATGTGGCGTCGTACGCTCCGGCTGATTGCGGCTACCAGCTTGATGACGCGAATTGCGTCGGCCAGAGGCTCCGCCATCCTTCTTGGTGCGACCATTAGGCTCCCGAAAGGAGCCAGGGGCTTCAATAGTTAAACCGTTATCCACCATTTTTTCAACGGATTTCATGCCAATGCCACGGACTCGCTTCTGTAAATCATTAGCATCTTGAAAATGACCGCCATCGGTACGCTCGCTAATAATCGTTCTTGCTTTAGATGGACCAATTCCTTTAATACTTTCTAATTCTGATTGGGTTGCTGTATTGACATTAATGGGTGAAGCGTTAGCAAGCCCTAGGGAAGTCATTGCTAAAACTGCAGAAACCAAGGCAGATCTCATCAAACCAGCACTTCTTATATGAAAACTTTTCGTCATATATTCTCCGTAGTAAACAAAAAATCCACGGACACAAAGTGCACGTGGATCGCTTATAACGAAGAAAAAAGTATTGGGTTGACTAGCTTACAGTGGGTTGGCTAAGAAACCAGAATTGGCCTCCAACCACTCGATATAACGACTGACACCTTGCTCAACATTTAGGAAGGGTTCTTTGTAGCCAGCAGCGCGCAGTTTTGTTAAATCGGCTTGAGTAAAACACTGATACTTACCTTTGAGCGCATCCGGAAACGGAATGTACTCAATTGCTTTTTCCTTGACCAACTCTTGTAGGCTGGCAGGTTTTGCCTTATCCAGCTTGCGCATTGAATTTGCAACTGCATGTGCCACATCATTAAATGGCTGAGCACGACCACTACCCAAATTGAAGATGCCACTGATTTCTGGGTGATCTAAGAAAAATAAATTCACTTTGACGACGTCTTCAACAGAAACAAAGTCACGACTTTGTTCGCCTGGACCATAACCACCGTATTCGCCAAAGAGTTTGACGTGGCCGTTAGCTTTGTATTGGTGGTATTGATGAAAAGCTACTGAAGCCATACGGCCTTTATGCGATTCACGGGGACCGTAGACGTTGAAGTAACGGAAACCGACTACTTGTGAGGTATTAGCATTTTCAGTAAAGCGCTTACGCATCACTTGATCGAATAAGAATTTAGAGTAGCCATAGATATTGAGTGGCTTCTCATGTTCACGACTCTCAACAAATATATCGGAACCACCATAGGTAGCCGCTGAAGAGGCGTAGAGTAGTTGTACTTTTTGCGCTGTACAGATGTCCAACAAATCCATGGTGTAGCGATAGTTATTCGCCATCATAAAAATGCCATCAGTCTCCATAGTGTCAGAGCAGGCACCTTCATGAAAGACTGCTTTTACTTTTCCGAACCGACCACTTCTAAAAGCTTCTAGAAATTCATCTTTATCAAGGTAATCAATAATGTCTAGATCGGCAAGGTTGCGATACTTATCAGCAGGACGCAAATCATCTACAGCGATGATGTTTTTCTCGCCACGGGCATTAAGCGCTTGAACAATATTGGCCCCAATAAAACCAGCAGCGCCAGTTACGATAATAGTCACTGTAATTCCTCTGAAGTAACGGTAGCAGTACCGAGCTTACCAACCACAATACCACCAGCACGATTGGCTAAGGCCATCGCCTTTTCTAAAGGCCACTTCGCAGCCAAAGCAACTGCTAGAGTTGCAATCACAGTATCTCCAGCACCCGATACATCAAATACTTCCCGTGCTTGAGCCTTAACATGACTAACACCTGCTTCGGCATATAAACTCATCCCCTCTTCAGAACGCGTCAAGAGAAGTGCCTGTAAATTAAGTGATCTTCTGAGATCTTGCGCTCTGCGGGTGAGGTCTTCCTCACTCGTCCACTGACCAACCACTTGGCGCAACTCGCTGCGATTTGGAGTTAAGACCGTGGCACCACGATATTTTTCATAATCTTCGCCCTTAGGATCAACCAAGATTACTTTATTTTGCGCTCTAGCTTGCTCAATCATATGCGCCACTTGACCTAAGGCGCCTTTGCCGTAATCAGAGAGGATGACGACGTCAGCAGAGCCAACCAACTTCTCAAAACGCTCTAATTTATGCGCTAAAGCTTTTTCACTCGGTGTTTCTTCAAAATCTAAACGAATTAACTGCTGCTGTCGCGCAATGACACGCAACTTCACAATCGTTGGCGCTTTAGGGTCAATCTCTAATTGACTATCAACGCCACCAGACTTGAGTAAATCAATGACTCGGTGACCTGGCTCGTCTTGACCAACAATACCGAGAATAGTGGTTTGTGCACCTAAAGCAGCGACGTTACGAGCGACGTTTGCAGCACCACCCAAACGTTCATCAATCTTACCCACCTGCACCACTGGGACAGGCGCCTCAGGAGAAATGCGATTCGTATCACCAAACCAATAACGATCTAGCATCACGTCACCGACTACTAGCAGGCGTGCTTTAGAAAACTGTTCGCGATTGGCTTTTTCCATTTGAAGACTTGATATTTTTTGATTTAGCTCAATTATGTCGCCCAATGCCATGGTATTCAATACCTAACTCATCCATGGCTTGTGGTTCATAGAGATTACGTCCATCAAATATGATTGGGTGAACTAATTTTTGCAGAACGGCATCAAAATCTGGACTGCGGAATGCCTTCCACTCGGTAACGATCACGAGTGCATCACAACCATCTAAAGCAGCCATTGGATCGGCAACCATTGATACTTTCTTGAGACCCTCTGGATTTCCTTTGAAATCCACCTCTAAGCAATGCTTTGCTTCTGGCATCGCTACTGGGTCATGGGCAACCACAGTTGCACCACGCCTCACCAACTCTTGAATAATTACTCGGCTTGGTGCTTCACGCATGTCATCAGTATTGGGCTTAAATGCAAGGCCCCATAAAGCAAATTTCATCTTAGAAAGATCTTTACCGAAGCGCTTTTCAAGCTTCTCAACTAAAACATACTTTTGAATCTCATTGACTGCCTCAACCGCATCCAAAATCTTGAGATCACGTCCGTGCTCTTTGGCAGTCTTTGATAAAGCAGAGACATCTTTTGGGAAACAAGAGCCACCATAACCAGTACCTGGATATAAGAAACCAAAGCCAATGCGTGAGTCAGAACCAATGCCTTGACGAACTGCTTCAATATCCGCACCAACCAAATCAGCCAAGTTAGCCAATTCATTCATAAAAGAAATGCGAGTTGCTAGCATGGCATTAGCAGCATACTTTGTTAATTCTGCACTTTTGACGTCCATGTAATAGGTACGCTCATGATGACGGTTAAAAGGCGCATAGAGTTTGCGCATTTGCTCTTTGGCACGCAAACCTGCTGGGGTATTTTCAGTGCCAATCACAATACGATCAGGGCGCATAAAGTCTTCTACGGCGGCACCTTCTTTTAAGAACTCTGGATTCGAAACAACCGAGCATAGTTCAGCAGACAAACCTCTTTTCTCTAACTCTTCTGTAATCGCTGCCGATACTTTATCTGCCGTACCGACCGGCACCGTAGATTTATCAACAATCACCTTAGCACTGCTCATATGACGACCAATATTCCGCGCAGCAGCAACAACATACTGTAGGTCAGCAGAGCCATCCTCATCCGGCGGAGTGCCTACTGCAATAAATTGAACATCTCCATGAGCTACAGAAGCAGCGATATCCGTAGAAAACTGCAGGCGGCCAGCAGCGCGATTGCGCTCAATCATTTCCTTTAAGCCCGGCTCGTAAATGGGTACACCACCAGAATTGAGGATTTCAATCTTCTTCGGATCTAAGTCTAGGCAAAAAATATTATTACCTTGCTCCGCAAGACAAGCGCCAGTAACCAAACCTACGTAACCACTGCCTATGATCGTAACTTTCAAAATAGCTCCAACTTTTCTTATGTTTATTGAACAATCATCATTGAACTATAACTTGATGACGATTCCATTAATCTTTACATGGAAGGACCGCTAGGTGCGACACCTTCAGAACGCCTTGGGGAATAAGCCTCCCAATGATTACAGCCAGGACACTGCCAATAAAATCTCCGGGCACGGAAACCACAATTGCCGCAGGTATAGCGCGCCAAACTCGTCGTGCGTTGACGCAATAGATTGAGGATGGATTGCAACTCGGAAACTCTTTCTGGTTTGGCACTACCCTCCTCCAAAGCCAAACGGGTCTCAGCCAACTTAGATAAAGCACTCAAACTAGGTGAATACTGCATCACTTCAGACAACATCGCATCAGCAGCTTGCGGGCCCCGTATTTTCATGACCTGCTTGTGAACAATATCCAAGAGCTCACCAGAAGCTTGCGTCTTCAGCAATTCACAGAGGCGCTCAAGCCCCTCGTTTTCTTTACCTAGAGCAGCATGTGCCACCATCCAACGATCTGCCAATAAATGCATGTAGGCAGGATGAGATGCAGCAACCAAACTCCACGCTTCAATAGCTTGCGCTGGACGCTCTAAGGCCATTAAGTAATCGCCCTGCAAAATCAAAGCACGTGCGTGATTAGGCACAGCTTGTAGAGCGCGCTCAATCGATTGTTCAGTATCAGTGAGGTCTTTACGACGCAACGCGTCTTGCCCAAGTTCGCAATGGAACTGAGCAATCTCAGTTTGATGCGATTTACCTTGCAAGCCCTCAAGCTCAGTAGCGGCGATGATGGCTTTTTTCCAATCACGCTCTACTTGATACATCTCTAAAAGACTTTCCTTGGCAGGGACCGCAAACTTACCATCACCAACACGATTGAGTGATGCCTCAGCGCGATCCAGTAAGCCTGCACGCAAGAAGTCGCGACCCAACTCATAGGCAGCGTGATCACGATCGCGGGGCTTTAAATCATCCCGATTGGCTAAATGTTGATGAACTTTAATGGCTCGCTCTGTTTCACCGCGCCGACGAAATAAATTGCCCAGTGAAAAATGCAATTCCACCGTTTCGGGATCTAATTGCGCAATCTTTACCAATGTTTCAATCGCTTGATCGGGCTGCTCATTCAGCAGGAGACTTAAACCCTTAAAGGTAGAACGCTGCTGCAGCATCCGCTCACGCTCATCCATGCGATTCTCAAGGCGCAAATCCCAACGCGATGCTAACCAGCCAATGCCAAACATCACAGGCAGAAGCAATAACCAAGATGTCGCTATCTGAATCATGGCGTACAGAATCTAAATAAAAAAATGGTCCGTATGGACCACTGAGGATGAGCCAGAGTACTAGGCACCAGAACCCTCTTTGGGGCCCGCCTGTTTTAATGGCTTGTAATCTACTCGCTCACGTAACTCTTTGCCAGGCTTAAAATGCGGAACGCGTTTTTCTGGAATCAATACCTTCTCGCCAGACTTTGGATTACGACCAGTACGTGCTGGGCGATGATGAAGTACAAAACTTCCCACACCGCGTAACTCAATACGCTTACCCTCAGCCAATGCTTGAGTCATTGTGTCCAACAACGTTTTTACTGCCAACTCCACATCCCTAGGCAGAAGCTGCGGGAACTGTTCCGCAAGGCTCTCCACGAGTTCGGAGCGGGTAATCGCTTGTTGCTCTTGATCTGTCATGATCTATCAATAAAAAACCGCCGCTCTCCTCATGGAAAGCGGCGATATTGATTTAGCCTTGATTGTCCATTTTTGCTTTCAACAAAGCGCCCAAATTGGTTGTGCCAGACTGCGCATCACCTTGGAGCTTGTTCATTGCATCTTGTTGATCAGAGCTGTCTTTTGCCTTGATTGAAAGATTGATGGCACGTGACTTACGATCAATATTAATGATCATTGCAGTAACGCTATCACCTTCTTTCAACACATTGCGTGCATCCTCAACACGATCTGTTGAGATCTCAGAAGCGCGCAAATAAGCTTCAACTTCATCAGCTAAGTGAATGGTTGCACCTTTAGCATCCACGGCCTTGACAGTGCCAGTGACTAAAGCGCCTTTGTCATTCACAGAGGTGTAGTTGTTAAATGGGTCACCAGACAATTGCTTGATCCCAAGAGAGATACGCTCTTTCTCAACATCAATTGCCAATACAGTGGCTTCAACTTCATCACCTTTTTTGTATTTCTTAACAGCTTCTTCGCCTGGCTCATTCCATGAGAGGTCTGAGAGGTGAACTAAACCGTCGATACCGCCAGGCAAGCCAATGAACACGCCAAAGTCGGTAATAGACTTGATTGCGCCAGAAAGCTTATCGCCTTTTTGTTGTGAACGTGCAAACTCTTCCCATGGATTTGCTTTGCACTGCTTGATGCCCAAGCTAATACGACGCTTGTCTTCATCGATATCGAGAACCATGACTTCAACTTCGGTACCCAATGCAGTTGCTTTGCTTGGAGCAACGTTCTTGTTAGTCCAATCCATTTCAGAAACGTGTACCAAACCTTCGATACCAGATTCGATTTCTACGAATGCGCCGTAATCAGTCAAGTTAGTAACTTTGCCAAATAAACGGGTATTTGGTGGGTAACGACGCGCGATACCAACCCATGGATCATCACCAAGCTGCTTCACGCCAAGTGAAACACGGTTCTTCTCTTGATCGAACTTCAAGATCTTCGCGGTAACTTCTTGACCAACGGTCAACATTTCGCTTGGATGACGCACGCGACGCCATGCCAAATCGGTAATGTGCAAGAGGCCATCGATACCGCCGAGGTCAACGAATGCGCCGTAATCCGTAATGTTCTTCACGAGGCCAGTAACTACTGAACCTTCTTTTAAGTTAGACATCAACTTAGCACGCTCTTCACCTTGGCTCGCTTCAACCACCGCACGACGTGACAACACAACGTTGTTACGCTTACGGTCAAGCTTGATAACTTTGAACTCCATGGTCTTGCCCTCGTAAGGGCTAGTGTCTTTGATTGGACGTGTATCAACGAGTGATCCAGGCAAGAATGCGCGGATACCGTTCACCATCACAGTCAAGCCACCCTTAACCTTACCAGTAACAGTACCAGTAACGATCTCAGCTTGCTCAAGCGCTTTTTCTAAGTTCAACCATGATGCAAGACGCTTAGCCTTGTCACGAGAGAGGATGGTGTCGCCATAGCCGTTTTCGAGTGCGTCAATAGCAACAGAAACGAAATCGCCAGGAGCTACTTCAATCTCGCCAGCGTCGTTATGGAATTCTTCAACAGGAATAAACGCTTCAGACTTTAAGCCAGCGTTAACAACGACGAAGTTATGGTCGATGCGAAGAACTTCAGCCGAAATAACTTGGCCGGTCTTCATATTCGAGCGGGTTAATGATTCTTCAAATAATTCTGCAAATGATTCAGACATGTGTATTCACTTTGTGCCGTCAGAAGGCCCGACGGGTTAGGTTAAAAAAGCCTTAAAGAAACACGCTAATGAAATAATCGCGTTGTGGAGTTTCTCAAGACGCCAAAACTACTACTTACTTCTCACTACTTTTACTGCTTACAAAGCTAAGCAATCGCAGATTGATACCAATCTAAAACCATCTTAACTGCTTGATCTATCGATAAATCTGACGTTTCAAGCACTTTTGCACCATCTGCAACTAGCAAGGGTGCTGTACCTCGACTACTATCCCGGGCATCGCGCTCCTGCAAATCCTGCAGTAAGTCTGAGAGTTTAGCAGAAATTCCCTTAGCTATCAATTGCTTATAGCGACGTTCCGCTCTGGCAGCGGCGGTAGCAGTCAAAAAAACCTTCAAAACTGCATCCGGGAATATGACGCTGGCCATATCTCTACCATCCGCCACTAGACCAGGGGCCTGGCGAAAACTGCGCTGCAGACCCACCAAAGCTGATCTGACCTCAGGATGAATAGCCACGGCGGAAGCCCTCAAACCGATACTTTCGGTACGAATGGCGTCCGTCACGCCATCACCATTCAAGAAAATTTGCCCATTTTTAAATGAAATCAATAACTTAGGGACCAAAAGACCTAATTCTGGGCCATTTTTAACGTCTATCCCCTGTTGTTCACTCGCCAAGGCAACTAGGCGATACAAGGCCCCGCTATCCAAATAATGAAAGCCTAACGTTTCTGCCACCAAAGCAGCAACCGTGCCCTTACCTGAGGCAGTAGGCCCATCGATCGCGATGACTGGGTAATTACTCATAAAATCAATCTTGAATTAACTGACTACTTTCGCAAATTCAGCGAAGTAAGTAGGAAAAGTTTTGGCTACACAATTAGGGTCATTAATCTTGAGCGCGTTTGGACCAAACGCCGCAAGCGAGAAACACATCGCCATCCGATGGTCATCGTAGGTATCAACACCTTCGGTGGGTGACTTCCAATCATTTGATGATGCTGGCGCCTGAACAACAATGTAGTCAGCGCCTTCTTCAACAATTGCACCAAGCTTTTTTAATTCTTTTGCCATCGCGGCGATGCGATCGGTTTCTTTGACACGCCAACTGGCAATGCTATTTAAACGAGTGGGGCCTGCTGCAAATAATGCAGCTACCGCCAAAGTCATTGCAGCATCTGGAATCTCAGTGCAATCCATCGTGATGCCATTGAGCTTGCCGTTTGCATTTTTAACGCCAGCGACCTCAATCCAATCTTCACCAGCGGTAATATTGGCACCCATCAAAGCCAGCGCATCCGCAAAAGCAACATCCCCTTGAATACTCTCTTTACCCACGCCCAGTACTCGCACAGGTCCGCCACCAATGGCACCAAGGGCCAGGAAGTAAGAAGCAGAGGAAGCATCCCCTTCAACAGATAATTGACCTGGACTTCTATAAACCACATCAGACGTTTTTGCGGGAATGACAAATGATTGTGGATTTGGACAAGCAACAATCACGCCGAAGCGCGCCATGAGTTTTAAGGTGATATCAATATATGGACGGGAGATCAGTTCGCCAACGACTTCAATTCGGACAGGCTGGCTCGCTACCAAAGGTAAAGCCATCAATAATGCTGTCAAGAACTGACTTGAAACATCACCGCGCACCTTAACAACATCTTTAATCTGAATATCCGCCGCCAAGATTTTGATTGGGGGATAGTCTTCTTGTAATTCGTATTCAATCTTCGCGCCCACTTGACGTAAACCATCTACTAAATCTCGAATGGGTCTTTCATGCATCCGTGCAACGCCAGATAAGCGATAGTTACCACCTTGCATCGCTAGCGCCGCTGTTAAAGGGCGTATTGCTGTACCAGCATTACCCATAAAGAGGTCGGCATCGCGCACTGGAAATTTGCCACCACAGCCTTCCACTACGCAAACCTTATCAGCCTGATCAGTGACAGACAGGCCAAGCTGACGCAGAGCATTACGCATCACTTGCGTGTCATCCGCATCCAACAAATTCTTGAGCGTAGTTGTGCCGGTAGAAAGCGCTGCCAACAATAAGGCGCGATTTGAAATACTCTTAGAGCCTGGCAACACAATCGAACCTTGTGCTTGCTTGAGTGGGCCAATACTAATATCAGGCAAACCACTCATCAAATGGAATCCAAATCTTGACGGGCTTTGCTCGCCTTATTAAATAATTTTTCTAGACCAGCACCATCATTTTCGGCAATGAGCTTACGCATATGATTGACGATCAATAAATACTGATCTAACTCTTTCAAAATAGCAGTGCGATTACCCAAGCAAATATCTCGCCACATCTCTGGGCTAGAAGCTGCAATGCGCGTGAAATCTTTGAAGCCTGCGCCAACATGACCGAGCTTTTGATCAGCATCTTCAGAATTCACTACGCTGGCCATCAAGGCATAGGACAAGAGGTGTGGCAAGTGAGAAACGGCTGCATAAATGGCATCGTGCTGTACAACACCAATCTTTTTCACTTCGGAACCAACGGACTCCCAAAAGCCGGTGATCAACGCAGCATCTTCGGGAGAGTTTTCTTGTAGAGGGCAAATGATGGTTTGCCTGCCTTTGAATAAATCTGCCTTGGCAGCGCTAGCACCATGCTGAGCACCACCTGCAATGGGATGGGCTGGTACAAACTGACACGCCTTTTTCCCTAATACTTCTTTAGCAGCCAGAATCACATCGCCTTTAGTGCTGCCGGCATCGGTAACCATCGTGCGGGGCTCAAGATGAGGCTCCATCAATTCAAACGCTGCGCGCATTTGCGCTACTGGAACACAAAGCACAATCACATCAGACTGCTTGGCTGCTTCAACTAAATCCACCACACTGTCGATCGCACCCATCTTCAGCGCTTGATCTACATTTTCTTTACTGCGACCGACACCTAAGACTCTGGTAACCACACCAGCTTTTTTTAGCGCCAATCCTAATGAAGCACCTATCAAGCCAACACCAACAATGGTGACGGTGCCGTAATTACTTGCAGGATTGATGATAGTCATTAGTATTTTTTAAATTCCGATTTTTGCTATCACTTCAGGATCGCTTTTAAGGCATTAATAAATGCCGCATTTTCTTCTGGCAATCCGATGGAGATACGCAGCCATTGTGGCAAACCATAGTTACCTACTGGGCGAACAATGATGCCACGCTTGAGTAATTCCAAATTGATACGAGCGCCAGCTTGATCGTCATCACCCACTTTCACCAAGACAAAGTTGCCAGCAGAAGGCAAATACTGAAGACCCAATTGATCGAATGCTTTAGTCAGTTGTTCGTAACCAGCGCAATTGAGCTCAAAACCTTCTTGCAGAAATGCTTTGTCTTGAAACGCGGCAATCGCTGCAGCCTGCGCCAAACTATTGACATTAAACGGTTGACGAATGCGGTTAAGCAAGTCGGTTAAATGGGGTTGGGCAACGCCATAACCAATCCGTAGGCCTGCAAGGCCATATGCCTTGGAGAAACTGCGAGACAAAATCATATTGGGGAAACGCTTCACCCAAGCAATAGCGTCATACCGCTGCTCAGGTGTTAAGTACTCGTTATAGGCCTCATCCAATACTAGGACTACATGTGATGGCACAGCCATCAAGAAGTCTTCAATGTCTTTTGCACTGAGATAACTACCTGTAGGATTATTTGGATTAGCCACAAATACTAGCTTCGCTTTATCACCAGCTGCTTTCACTGCAGCTAACATCGCTGGCAGATCGTGCCCATAAGTAGCAGTTGCCGACACCTCTAACGCCTTGGCACCAACAGCTTGCGTAGCTAGGGGATAAACCGCAAATGCATGTTTAGAGAAGATCACCTCATCACCAGCTTGCGCAACTGCGCGGGCAGCCAACTCTAAAATGTCGTTACTACCATTACCTAGAGTAATCCAATCGCTTGGCACACCCAAGGAGGCAGCAAGAACATTCTTTAACTCAAAGCCATTGGAATCTGGGTAACGACCTAAATCGCTTGCTGCCTTGAGCATTGCATCTTGCGCAGACTTGGGCATACCCAATGGATTTTCATTGGAAGCCAACTTCACAATCTTGTTTTCATCTAAGCCATATTCACGTGCAACCTCGCTGATGGGACGCCCGCCAACGTAAGGTGCAATGGCATGAATGTGTTTTAGACCAATCTTAGAAGTCATTTGAATTTAATAATGTGTTTACTAAATTTGCGCTGAATCTTTAACTCGATTAAGCAGAATGTGGGTAAGAGCCGAGGTTCTTGTAAAAAGCCGCAACACCCTTGAGCTCATCCAAAGCTTTGATTACCTTTGCATCATCGGCATGGCCAGCGATATCAATATAGAAGTGATATTCCCAAGTGCCCTTGCGTGCCGGGCGAGATTCAAAACGATTCATGGATACACCATGTTTTGCTAAAGGCGCCAATAAGCGATGTACAGCACCCGGTTGATTATCCACAGAGAGCACTAAAGACGTTTGGTCTTTACCAGTTGGCTGACACGCATAGTTACCCACCACTACAAAACGGGTACGGTTATGCGGATCGTCCTGAATTTGTGCAGCAACTGCCTGCAAACCATATGCCTCCTGAGCTGGATCGCCAGCAATTGCAGCCACGCTTGGATCAGCGGCGGCCAAGCGAGCGGCTTCTGCATTGCTGCTCACGGCTTGTCGTTTGAGTTGTGGAGCATGCACACTCAACCATTGCTGGCACTGTGCCAATGCTTGTGCATGAGCACAAACCGTTGTGACGCCATCTAAATTACCACTCTTGGTTAGCAAATGATGACGAATAGGTAATACCACTTCGCCACTAATACGCATCGATGAATCCAATAGTAAATCTAGTGTGCGAGAGATCGCACCTTCGCTCGAGTTCTCGACTGGAACAACGCCAAATTGCGCCGCGCCCTTCTCAACCGCTTTAAAAACTTCATCCAAACTTGCGCAAGGCAAAGCAGCAATCGAATGACCGAAGTAGGTCTGCGCTGCTTGCTCTGAAAAAGTTCCGACTGGTCCAAGGTAAGCAATCGTTTGGCGCGCCTCTAGCGCTCTGCAGGCAGACATCACTTCACGCCAGATGGCAGCAATACCATCTGCAAGTAAAGGACCCTGATTGATCTCCTGTAAGCGAGCAACTACCTGACGCTCACGCTCAGGACGAAAGACTGGAGAGGAGAAGCCGCCTTTTACATGACCAACCTCTTGTGCAGCTTTAGCACGCTGAGTCAGTAAATCTAAAATCTGCGCATCGAGCGAATCAATTTTTTCCCGCAAGGGAGCTAAGCGCTGTTCTTCAGTACTCATTAAGCCCGCCTTTCAAAATCGCGCATAAATTCAATCAAGGCTTTTACACCTTCAATGGGCATTGCATTGTAAATACTAGCGCGCATACCACCAGCGGCTTTGTGACCTCGCAAAGCAACCAAACCAGCAGCATTAGACTGCGCCAAAAACTCTGCGTTCAGGTTCTCATCTTTTAAGAAGAAAGTCACGTTCATCCGTGAGCGGTATTCTTTGGTGACGCGGTTTTCATACAGACTGCTTTGATCTAACAAGTTGTAGAGCAATTCAGCCTTTTCTTGATTACGCTTCTCAATTACCTTCACGCCACCTTGCTTTAACAACCACTTAAAGCCTAAACCAGCCATGTAAATCGAGAATGTCGGCGGAGTATTAATCATAGATTGGGTATTAGCTTGAATAGCCCAATCCCAGATCGTTGGAGTAATACTCATGCTGTGTCCGATTAAGTCTTTACGGATGATCACGATGGTGACCCCGGAAGGACCGATATTCTTTTGGGCTCCAGCAAACCATACAGCACACCGATTGATATCCATCTCTTTAGAGAGAATGTTGCTAGAAATATCGGCAACGAGAGGAGTGCTACCAACATCCGGCACATCTGGAAACTCAACACCACCAATGGTTTCATTAGCACAGTAAAGAACATAAGCAGCATCATTCGATAGTTTCCAAGTGCTTCTTAAAGGAATCGTATTGAACTTTTCTGCAGCAGATGTTGCAGCCAGATTGGCTATGCCGTACTTCTGGGCTTCTTTATAGGATTTTTCTGACCATATACCAGTAACAATGTAATCCGCCTTCGGACCATTCTTAGCCAGAGGCATGAGGTTCATTGGGATAGCTGCGTTTTGACCAAGCCCGCCACCTTGCAATAACAAGATTTCGTAAGCATCTGGAATATTCATCAAGGTACGCAAATCTCGCAACACCTCTTCATACACTTCCATGAACTCTTTACTGCGATGGCTGATTTCCATCACACTGGTGCCCAGTCCACGCCAATTGAGCATTTCATCAGCCGCTTGCTTTAACACCTCTTCGGGCAAAGTAGCAGGCCCCGCAGCGAAATTGAAAATGCGGCGGTCAAAAGTCATAGTGTTACTAGTCTTGTGATGACGCCTTAAGCGTCACCTGCCGCATCAGAATTGGTGTCAGTTGCTGGATCTGAAGATACATCACCCTCTTCTGCATCATCAACATCATCGTCCGAATCGCTCTCAGCAATGCGTTGCAAACCAGATAAACGAGTACCTTCATCTACATTGATCAAAGTCACGCCTTGCGTAGCGCGACCCATCTCCCGAATTTCAGATACCCGAGTACGAACCAAGACGCCACCAGTGGTGATCAACATAATTTGATCTTCCGGTGATACCAATGCTGCTGCAACAACCTTACCGTTACGTTCGGTTGTCTGAATTGCAATCATGCCCTTGGTACCGCGACCATGACGAGTGTATTCAGCGATTGGAGTCCGCTTGCCATAACCATTCTCAGTAGCAGTTAAGACGCTACTTGGAATCGCCATGTCATTCGTATCAACAACTACCGCTTCAGTACCCTCAGCAGCCTCTGCTGGGGCAACCAGCATAGCAATAACCTGATGGTCTTCACCTAAGTTCATGCCACGCACACCACGTGCAGTACGACCCATTGGACGCACATCATTCTCATCAAAGCGTACCGCCTTGCCAGCGTCAGAGAACAACATCACATCATGCTGACCATCAGTAATCGCTGCGCCAACCAAGAAGTCGTTCTCATTGAGATCGACCGCAATAATGCCGGCCTTACGTGGATTAGAGAAGTCAGACAAACGGGTCTTCTTCACGGTACCCAAGCTCGTTGCCATGAAGACGTATTGATCATCTTGATAGCCTTTGATTGGAAGAATCACGGTGATCTTTTCACCTTCAATCAACGGGAACATGTTGACGATGGGCTTGCCACGAGAGGTGCGGCTTCCTTGCGGAACTTCCCACACCTTCAGCCAGTACATACGACCACGATCCGAGAAGCACAGAATCGTATCGTGTGTATTCGCTACGAATAAAGTATCAATCCAATCTTCATCTTTAGTAGCTGCAGCTTGCTTGCCACGACCGCCACGTTTTTGTGCGCGATATTCGCTGAGAGGCTGACTCTTCATGTAACCAGTATGCGAAAGCGTGACCACCATATCTTGTGGAGTAATTAAATCTTCTGTGAAGAGTTCGGTTGCGTTCATTTCAATAAATGAACGACGACCACTATCACCGCCAGCTTTACCAAACTCTGCTTGGACTTCTTTTAATTCAGTCTCAATTACAGAAGTAACGCGCTCTGGTTTGGCCAACAAATCGAGCAAGTCAGAAATCTCTGCCATGACTTCTTTGTATTCATTCACAATCTTGTCTTGCTCAAGACCAGTCAAGCGTTGCAAACGCATCTGCAAAATTTCTTGCGCTTGGCTATCTGACAGGCGATACAAGCCAGTCGTTTGCATACCGTACTCGGGCAACAAACCTTCTGGGCGATAAGCGTTACGACCGCCCGGTGTATCCGTCTCAGCGCGCGCTAACATCTCACGCACCATCGATGAATCCCAAGCCTTACCCATCAACTCTTGCTTCGCAATCACAGGATTTGCAGCAGCTTTAATAATCGCGATGAATTCGTCGATATTTGCTAATGCAACAGCAAGACCTTCTAAGACGTGGCCACGCTCGCGTGCTTTGCGCAACTCGAAAATAGTGCGACGTGTCACCACTTCGCGACGATGTTGTAAGAAGTACTCCAGCATTTGCTTCAAGTTCAACAAGCGTGGTTGGTTATCTACCAATGCCACCATGTTCATACCGAAGTTATCTTGCAGTTGTGTGCTCTTGTACAAATTATTGAGAACGACTTCAGGCACTTCACCGCGCTTGAGTTCAATCACAACACGCATACCGGATTTATCCGACTCGTCACGCAAATCAGAAATACCTTCTACTTTTTTCTCATTCACCAACTCAGCAATACGCTCGAGTAAGTTCTTTTTATTCACCTGATATGGCAACTCATCAACGATGATGGCTTGGCGGGCACCTTTATCTAGGTCTTCGAAGTGAGTCTTTGCTCTCATCACTACACGTCCACGGCCGGTGCGATAACCCTCACGGACGCCTTGAACCCCGTAAATGATGCCGGCGGTCGGAAAATCAGGAGCTGGAATGATCTCAATCAGCTCATCAATTGAGCATTCAGGGTTGTGGAGAACGTGTAAACAGGCTGAAATCACCTCATCCAGGTTGTGAGGGGGGATATTGGTCGCCATGCCTACCGCAATGCCTGAACTGCCGTTAATCAATAAATTAGGCACTTTTGCGGGAAGAATCAGGGGTTCTTTCTCGCTACCATCGTAATTTGGCCCAAAATCGACGGTTTCCTTGTCCAAATCTGCCAAAAGCTCATGGGCTATCTTGCGCAGACGGATCTCCGTATACCGCATTGCAGCAGCGTTATCGCCGTCTACGGAGCCAAAGTTACCCTGGCCGTCAACCAGCATATAGCGCAGAGAGAAATCCTGGGCCATCCGAACAATCGTGTCATACACCGCAGAATCACCGTGCGGATGGTATTTACCGATGACATCGCCAACTATACGGGCAGATTTTTTGTAAGCCCGGTTCCAATCGTTGTTTAATTCATACATTGCGAATAAGACCCGGCGGTGAACCGGTTTGAGGCCATCACGCACGTCTGGCAGGGCTCTGCCGACAATGACGCTCATTGCGTAGTCCAAATAGGACCGCCGCATTTCGTCTTCTAGGGATATTGGTAGTGTTTCTTTAGCGGCTTGTTCCATCTAGAAATAATATCATTTTGATGACAGAGGGGCGCTATGCTAAGATTCTGTCAGTTTGTACGAAATTGAGATGTGTCGCTTTGCGGTTTTTTGCTTCAAAGTAGGGCGAATTACATTTAAGTTTGACTTTAATTAAAAAAGAGATTTTTGAGGACTAAAAATGAACAAAACCCTAAAACTGGTACTTGCTGGCGTAATTTCTATTGCTGCTACTGCTACTTCTGCTCAAAAGGTTGACAACTGGGTCAATTCAACTGGTACATCTTGGAAAAACGGCGACGGCACATTGTGCTGGCGTGACAGCAGCTGGACTCCAGCTACTGCTGCTAAGGGTTGCGACGGTGCTTTGACTGCTGCTCCTGCTGCTGCCGCTTCTGGCGTAAGCCAAAGCAAGATTACTTTGCAAGCTGACACACTGTATGACTTCAACAAGTCTGATTTGAAGCCAGAAGGCAAAGCAACTTTGGACAAGATCGCTAGAGATTTGGGCAAGATCAAGTTAGAAGTAATTATTGCTGTTGGTAACACTGATAGCGTTGGTTCAGATGCATACAACATGGCCCTCGGTCAGCGTCGTGCGCAATCCGTTAAAGCATACTTGGTAAGCAAGGGTGTTGACGGTAGCCGTATCTACACAGAATCAAAAGGTAAGAGCAATCCAGTTGCAAGCAATGCAACTGAAGAAGGTCGCGCCAAGAACCGCCGTACTGACATCGAAGTTGTTGGTACAGCTGCTAAGTAATTCTTTTTACTTGTAAAAAAGCCCGCTTCTAGCGGGCTTTTTTATTTCCACTATATTCATAAACTTCACAAACAGTCTCACACTGAACGAACCCAATATGAACGTCGATCAATCTGAAATCGCTAAATTTAGCGCCCTAGCCCATCGTTGGTGGGATCCCAATAGCGAATTCAAACCCTTGCACGCAATCAATCCATTACGCCTCAATTGGATTCAATCCATCATCAATCTTGAGGGTAAGAAGGTTGTCGATATTGGTTGTGGTGGTGGCATTCTGGCCGAATCAATAGCACAATCAGGCGCCGATACTACTGGCATCGATTTATCTGAAAAAGCATTAAAGGTTGCAGAGCTACACGCATTAGAAGTGGGCGCTAAGCTCACCTATCGCTCTATCTCAGCAGAAGCCTTGGCTGAAGAACATCCCGAACAATACGATGTTCTTACTTGCATGGAAATGCTCGAACACGTTCCAGACCCAGCTTCCGTAGTACGTGCTTGTGCCAAACTCTGTAAACCTGGTGGCACATTATTTTTCAGCACCCTCAATCGCAATCCGAAGTCCTACTTATTTGCCATTATTGGCGCAGAGTACATCCTCAAACTACTGCCTAAAGGTACTCACGAATACGCTAAATTTATTAAGCCATCTGAGTTGGTCGCTTTTACACGACAGGCAGGCTTGGAGATGCTTGACTTGAAGGGTATGACTTACAACCCGCTCACACAAGTCTATAGCTTGAATGATGATGTAGATGTGAACTACATGATTGCAGTGCGAAAGTGATTCAGAGCGTGAATCATTTATCGAGTCCTTACGAGGGAGTCTTCTTTGACCTAGACGGCACTCTGGCAGATACTGCGCCTGACTTGGTGGCTGCAGTGAATCAACTCGTCCTAGCACGCAAGGCATCGCCAAAACCATATGAACTGCTTCGCCCTTATGCCTCTGCTGGTGCCCGCGGGCTAATTGAAGGTGCATTCGGAATGAGACCCGATCACCCCGATTACCTCTCTTTGCGAGATGAATTTTTAAGTAATTACCAAAATGCGCTGATGGTGAATAGCACTTTATTTGATGGGATAAGTCAGGTGCTAGATCAACTCGAAGCCGCCAGCATTCCTTGGGGAATTGTTACCAACAAACATGAACGATTTACTAAGCCCATTACTGAACAAATGGGTCTACATCAAAGGGCCATATCGACAGTCTCGGGTGACACTACAGCGCATGCAAAACCCCATCCTGAGCCGATATTGCATGCCGCAAGGATCGCCAGCATTGACCCTGCAAAATCTATTTACATTGGCGACGATATTCGGGATGTGATTGCAGGCAAAGCAGCGGGCATGCAAACTGTTGCGGCTGCCTATGGCTATTGTGGCTGCAAAGAGCCTCCTGAGGCCTGGGGCGCAGATTTCATTATCAATTCCCCACTCGAACTAATAAAAATCATCTTCCCCAATCAGGGTTAAGTCAAAGATATTTAACAATTTAAGGCCAGCGGCTTTAAAATAGACCTTCCTATGCATGAACTCTGGGGTCGACATGGTTTCGACGTGGATTACAAAGCATCAAGGGCATACCGAGGACCCGTTATCTCGTAAATCAATGGGAATGTAATAACTGCTAACGACGAACGTTACGCACTAGCCGCTTAATTGCGGTTGCCCCTGAACTGATTCTCTCTTGGGTCAGGTAGCGCAAGCTACATCAGGGTCATATACAAGAGATAAGACTATTTTGTGTCACGAAGAATAGTACGAAAACCTAGTGAATCGTCAGCGAGGAACGTGTCAATCCGTGCCTAACTGATTAAATCAAACGATATGACTAAGTATGTAGAACTTGTTGTGGAGGATTTGCGGACGCGGGTTCGATTCCCGCCGACTCCACCATTTTGAAGTATGTAACAGTCCAACGCCACCCACCAGGGTGGCGTTTTTCTTTGCAGTCAAGGCAGGTTTATAAGTCTATTGTGGTAAAAAACCTTTGTTCTTATAGAAATTTGGTACCTATAGGTATTAAATTAGTTTTATTATTGATACCTATAGGTTACAATTATGATTATTAATTAATACCCATAGGTATCAATATGAATAAGAAATTCGCTAACCTACAGCTCCATCAAATGGAATCTACCCTTACTAAGTTAAGGGAAACTCACCTTCCAAACCGCCCAGGTAATGGGTGGGCTAAAGCCATTCGAGAATCCTTAGGCATGTCAGCATCTGCATTGGCTCGTAAGCTGGGTGTTACACCCCATAGCATCGCCAAGCTAGAAAAAGCTGAGGTAGATGAAAAAATCACCTTGGCTAGTCTTAGAAAACTGGCTGACGCTTTAGATTGTGAATTGCAATATACCCTGGTGCCACGCAAGTCATTAGAGGAAATCCTGGAAGATCGTGCCATTTCGGTTGCGCGGGAGCGCTTGCGCCCCATTTCTCACTCAATGAGTCTTGAAGATCAGGCGGTGGACAAGTCTGCCAGTGAAAAGCAACTCCAACTACTGGCAAAAGAGATTCTGGATGGTCCTAGAAGGAATCTGTGGTGATTCGTTTTGAATATCCGCTAGGGGCTACTCCGATTGATCCAGATGAAGCCCTTGGTCTCATTCCAAAACACATTAGTACGCAAGCTGATTTAAATGCTTGGGAAGAATTGAATATTGTCGAAGGCGCAAATTGGATCGCGCGTCAAAAGATTATTCAAGGCTTGAATGAAGGGCTCGTACGTGAGCTACATCGCCGTATGTTTAACCAAACATGGCTCTGGGCTGGCACGTTCAGAAAGAGCGCCAAGAATATCGGTATTGACTGGACCCAGATTGCTGTTGCCCTTAAGAATCTCTTAGATAACACTAGCTATCAGATTAAAAATAAGGTGATGTCCATTGATGAAATCGTAGTACGCTTTCATCATCAACTTGTGCTAATCCATGCGTTTCCGAACGGTAATGGTCGACATGCTCGCCTTATAGCAGACGCACTCATTGTCAATCTTGGTGGCAAGAGATTTTCTTGGGGTAGCAATACTGCAATCACCAACCTAGATGTTGTCCGCCAAAACTACTTATCAGCACTGCGCACTGCGGATAAGAGCGATATCGCGCCGTTAATGGATTTTGCTAGACAATAAAACGAAATTCCTGGGTTTCCAGTAAATTAAAGAAAAATCAAGAAACTGGAGACTGAAGTTGGCCAACGATCAATTGCCTACCTACCAATACCTCGCCGTTGAGGGTGCGGACTTGGTGCGAGTTACTTTAAACCGACCTGAAGTTCGCAATGCTTTTAACGCGGGTTTGATTGGCGAGTTGCATGATGTCTTTACAAAGTTAGGGGCTGATGATCACTGTCGAGTGATTGTGCTTCAAGCTATGGGTAAAAGTTTTTGTGCGGGTGCTGATCTCAATTGGATGAAGAACATGGCCAACTTCACCAATGAAGAAAATATTGCTGACTCTAGAAAGATGGCGCTGATGCTCAATGCCATTTATTCCTGCCCAAAACCAGTAATTGCCAAAGTACAAGGCGATGCCTATGCTGGTGGCGTCGGATTAGCTGCAGTATGCGACATCGTAGTTGCCTCCTCACAAGTTCGCTTCTGCATATCGGAAGCTAAATTAGGTTTGTTACCAGCAACAATCGCCCCTTATGTCATTAGAGCGCTAGGTGAACAAGCATCACGTAGATATTTTGTTACTGCAGAAGTCTTTACTGCTGCTCATGCAAAGGATCTAGGTTTTGTCCATGAGCTAGCTGACCCAGAAGCACTTGACAGTAAAGTCAATGAGATCTGCCAAAGCATCATCAGTAATGGTCAAATGGCGGTGATGGCGTGCAAAAAAATTGTGCAGGATATTTCACATCAAGCTATTACAAATCCTTTAATTGAGGAGACCGTAAAACGGATCGCTAGTATTCGTACAAGTGATGAAGCGCAAGCTCGCATGAAAGCCTTTCTCGAGAAAAGCAAATGAAGTCATCACCAAATCTTCCTAAAAAGGTCAAGATCGTTGAAGTAGGCCCTAGAGATGGCTTGCAAAATGAAAAAGAGTTTGTGCCCATTGAGATCAAAGTTGAGCTCATCAATCAACTTTCCAATGCAGGCTTCCCCAATATCGAAGCAGCCTCCTTTGTATCGCCTAAGTGGATTCCACAAATGGCAGGCAGCGCTGAAGTGATGGCTACGATTGCCAGGAAATCAGACATCATCTATTCGGCCCTCACCCCCAATATGAAAGGATATGAGGACGCATTAGCAGCAAAAACAGATGAGATCGTCATCTTTTCTGCTGCCTCCGAAGTCTTTGCTCAAAAAAATATCAATTGCAGTATCGCTGAATCGGTTGAGCGTTTTATTCCTGTAGTCAATGCCGCCAAACGTGATGGTATTCGGGTTCGCGGCAGCATCTCATGTTCATTTGCTTGCCCCTATCAAGGTTTAGTAGAGCCTAGGCAAGTTGCTGAGGTAGTTAAAAGAATGATGGATTTAGGTTGCGATGAAATCGATATTGCAGATACGATTGGAGTGGGCACTCCCGGACAGGTTGCTGCAGTATTTGAAGAAATACTGGCATTTGCTCCTAAAGAATTATTCTCTGGGCACTTTCATGACACCTATGGGCAATCGCTTGCCAATATTTATGCTGCCATGGAAATGGGTATCAGTATTTTTCACTCCTCTATCGCTGGATTAGGTGGCTGCCCTTATGCCAAAGGTGCAACTGGCAATGTCGCTACCGAAGATGTCTTATATATGCTCAAAGGGTTGAGCATTGAAACAGGTATAGACTTTGATGCTGCTGTAAACATTGGCGAATACATCACCAATACAATTGGCAAGCCTAATGCTTCTCGGGTTGGACGAGCACTTGCCGCTAAAAAATCAACCGGAGATTAATATGAATAGATTATGTACACTCTTTGCACTCGCGCTTACTGCAGGCTCATTACACTGTGCCGCGCAAAGCTATCCGTCCTCGAATATCACGATGGTTGTACCTTTTGCAGCTGGTAGCGGGACAGATGGGGTCGCTCGTGTGATGGCAACCAAGATGAGTAGCATATTAGGACAGCCCGTCATCATTGACAACAAACCTGGTGCGAGCGCACAGATTGGCGCTCAACTTGTAGCCTCAGCCAAGCCTGATGGCTATACCCTGTTGATGACTACCAATACTTCGCACTCAGCCAACCCTTGGTTATTTCAAAATCTAAAGTACGACCCCATTAAAGACTTCACACCGATTGCACGCGTTGGTGAACTTCCATTCGTGCTTTGTGTGAACAACGACCTCCCCGTTAAAACCGTCCAAGAACTGATTGATTACGCCAAAGCCAATCCTGGCAAACTATCTTATGGCACACCAAACAGTACTTCACTAGTGACAACCGAAACGATCATGCATTTGACCAAAATTAGCATGACACAAATTCCCTATAAATCTAGCCCACAAGCGCTGACGGATCTTATTGGAAATCAAATTCAGGTATATGTGGCAGATACAGGTTCAGGGATGGCGATGATTAAAGCCGGTAAAGTACGCGCCATTGGTTTAACTGGTAACAGACCTTATGCACAATTACCGAATGTTCCGCCTATTGCGAAAACCATCGCCGGCTTTGATCTTGTGTCATGGAATGGAGTCTTTGGTCCGGCCAATCTTCCTAAGCCCATCATAGACAAAATCAATGCTGCAATTCAAGAGGCTACTAAAGATAAAGAAGTGCAAGCCAAATTAGCACAACTTGGCTTTGTCATTTGGCCATCCAAGAACCCACAAGACTTTGCTCAATACGTTAGTGATCAAATGGCTTACTGGGGTAAGTTGATTATTCAATCAGGCATTAAGTCTGAACTTAACTAATTCGTAGATTCTCAAGGAATATGATGGGCCCATTAGCTGGCGTTCGCATTTTAGATTTGACCTCAGTCATATTGGGACCTTTTGCGACTCAAATATTGGCATCCATGGGCGCAGAAATTATTAAGATTGAAACCCCTGAGGGTGACAATATGCGCGATGTTGGCCCCATGAGAAATCCAAAGATGGGTCACATCTTTTTACAAGCCAATCGCGGTAAAAAGAGTATCGTTTTGGATCTCAAAAATTCCGAATCCAAGCAAGTCACATTAGATCTTGCGAAAACGGTAGATGTCTTTATTTCTAATATCAGACCTCAAGCGCTCGATCGTCTTGGCTTGGGTTATGCAGATGTAAAAAAAGTAAATGAGAAAATCATTTATGTTTCCTGCTCAGGATTTGGCCTGAATGGACCATATGCAGATAAACCTGCTTACGATGACTTGATCCAAGGCGCCACAGGTGTACCCTGGTTAATGCAAGAACATGGGGTACACGAACCTCGCTATGCCCCGACTACTCTGGGAGACAGGGTCACGGGTCTTCATTCAGTATATGCAGTGACTTCAGCCCTATACGCCAGAGAAAAAACAGGTAAGGGGCAACACGTTGTAGTTCCCATGTTTGAATCGATTGCCCAGTTTATTTTAGGAGATCACCTAGGCGGAGAATCCTTCATCCCCCCGATTGGTAAATCGGGATATGCCCGACTTCTATCCCACTACCGCAAACCATATGCCACACAAGATGGCTATATCTCCATCCTGATCTATAACGATAAACATTGGAAAAGTTTTTTTGAGGCCATTGGCCAAGCAGAGCGACTACAGGAAGAAATCTTTTGTACGCACACGAATCGCGCCAACAATATCGACCAGGTTTATAGCGAGGTTGAGAAAATCATTCAAACCAGAACTACTTCGCAGTGGCGTCAACTTCTGGATCAGTACGACCTACCAAATCAGCCCATGAATTCAATTAGCGATTTGATTCAGGATGAGCACCTCAATCAGACTGCCTTCATTCATACTGAAAATCATCCGAGTGAAGGACAAATTCGGGTCATGAATAGCCCCGTATCTTGGTCTGAAACGCCTGCAGAAGAAAACCTCAGTCCCGCCCCCACACTCGGTCAACACACTGCCGAGATTTTGCGGGAACTGGGTTACGCAGAAGATGCCATTGCATCCTTAATCCGTTCAGGAATGAAAAAATGAATTTTCAGTTCACGCCAGAGCAGCTGCAAATTCAAGATGCTATTGAAAAACTGTGTAAACCATTCGATGCAGACTATTGGCTTAAAAAAGACCAGTTGGGCGACTTTCCCTTTGATTTCCATCAAACACTAGCCGATGCTGGCTGGCTGGGAATAGCAATGCCCCAAGAATATGGTGGTGCAGGTCTAGGCATTACTGAAGCCGCCTTAATGATGCGCTCCATCTCAGGAAGTGGCGCAGGCTTATCCGGGGCCTCTGCAGTGCACATGAATATTTTTGGTTTGCACCCAGTAGTCGTATTTGGTTCAGATGAACAAAAGCAACGCTGGTTACCGCCATTGATTGCAGGCAAAGATCGCGCCTGTTTTGGGGTGACAGAACCTAATGCTGGCCTCAATACCCTAAAGCTTTCGACTAAAGCCGAGAAACAGGGAGATCACTACCTTGTAAGCGGACAAAAGATTTGGATTTCGACCGCTCAGGTTGCTACAAAAATTTTACTGCTAGCACGTACTACGCCTGTTGAAGACGCGAAGGGCACTGAAGGTCTATCCCTGTTTTATACCGACCTCGATCGCTCCTGTATTGATGTGCGTGAAATTGAAAAAATGGGTCGTAAATGTGTCGACTCTAACGAAGTGTTTATTGATCAGCTAAAGATTCCAGTACAAGATTTAATTGGAGAAGAGGGTAAAGGCTTCTCTTATATTCTGCATGGCTTAAATCCCGAAAGAATTTTGATTGCGGCTGAAGCCATTGGTCTTGGTCAAGCAGCCTTAGCTCGCGGAGCTCTGTATGCAAAAGAACGGATTGTGTTTGATCGACCTATTGGTCAAAACCAAGGCATTCAACACCCACTAGCTAAATCTTGGATGGAATTAGAAGCTGCTGACCTCATGGTATTTAAGGCTGCGAGTTTGTATGATGCAAAACTGTCTTGCGCCGCAGAAGCAAATGCTGCTAAGTACCTAGCAGCAGAAGCCTGTTTTCATGCCTGCGAGAATGCCATCATGACTCATGGTGGCATGGGTTATGCCAAGGAATACCATGTAGAGCGCTATCTTCGAGAGTCATGGATTCCACGTTTAGCCCCGGTTAGCCCACAACTCATTCTTTGTTTTATTGCCGAAAAGGTCTTAGGCCTGCCAAAATCTTATTGATATTTATTTAGAAAGCACATCGATGAGCAATACTAAATCCCGTTACTTCGTTAAGGCTGGAGAAGTTGAAGGCTATCACCCAGCAAACCATCATGGGACCGTCAATCGTCGACTCATCGGTAGTGAGACTGTCGGCGCAAAACAGTTAGAAGTGCTTCATGGCACCATTGAAAAAGGTAAGGGCGCTCTACCCCATGCTCACCCTGGAATAGAACAGGTCTGCTATATGCTCGAAGGACGCGCCAGAGCTGAAGTGAATGGCGAAGTCTGTGAAATGGGCCCAGGTGATGCCTGTTTTTTCCCTGCAGATGCCATGCATGTATTTACCGTCATCAGTGAAGAACCAGTGAAGGTCTTGGTCATCTACTCTCCACCTTATGAAGAGAACCCCAAAAGAGTTATCAGACCAACCTGAGGCAAATGCCACTCACAAGAGTGGCATTTTTCTATCTAGTTAATTGAACTGATAACTCATGCCCGCTTGGAAATTAAGGGGCGCCCCTGGAAAGATTCCATCTGGGCTACGGCTAGCGATATAACGCTTATCGAATAGATTATTCACCACGCCAAATACTTTCCACTCTTTATTGATAGCGTAGTTTGCACTCCAGTTAACCGTTGCGAAGGCAGGAATCTCACCCAGCGTTCCAATTGCATTTTGTGTAACTGTATTTGCTGCATCAGCGTATTGAGCAGAAATATAATTGACTGAGACTAAAGTATTGAAGCCATTTTTTTGATAATTGATACCTAAGTTAGAAGTGAGCTCGGGCGTGTAAGGAATTCGTTTGCCATCCCTTCCCATTGAGCTCGTACCAACAAACTTAGCAACAGGTATATAGGTTGCATTAGTGTTGAGACTCCAGCCTCGACCCAGCTCATAGCCTAAAGCCAATTCAAGACCTTGATGCAGACTCTTTCCGCCATTTGCTTTTGATATTCCTGAAGCAAGACTCTGATTGACGATCTGATTACTGAAATCCATACTGAAAACAGCAGAGTCATAAGAAAGAGCTCCCGAGCGCCCCCTCAATCCCAGCTCCATATTTGTGGAACGCTCTGGAGCAAGCTGTTGATCTACTCCTTTATCATCAATTGCTGTAGCTAATTGAGCTGGAGCAAAGCCCTTATAAATGCTGCTATAAATCTGTGCCTCTGGAATGAGCTGCCAGGTGGCACCGAGCTGGGGAACAGTTTCAATATTCTTGGCATTACCACTTTTACCTGAAATCACATTAGAACGATTTTGGTTATAGCTTTCAATTCGGACCCCAGGAATCAGGGCAAAGTTTTGAGTAATTGAGAATCGGTTTTGAGCGTACATTGCAACTGAGTTAGCCTTATTTTCCTCATGTAATGAAAGCCGTCCAGAATGTGCAAAGGTTTGTGAAGTCACGACTTGATTAGACTGTGACTCTGTATGCAGGCGAACACCAAACTCAGCCTCATTAGAGATACCAAGAGCTTCATAGGCATGTGAAACACGGGAATCTATTCCTAGCATTTGAAACTCTCGATTGCGACCTGCCAAACAATCTGCCCCAACATTACAGGGCTTAAAAACTGTTGCATCCTGGGTGCGATCTGCAATAGACTGCCTCCAGTAATCTCGCCCCAGCCTACTCCAATACACCAATGTATTGACCTTGGTATCAGAGTCAATCTCCAAGGAATGGTTAATGTCTACTGCATTTCTTTGCGTAATAAAGCGATCGTTAGGGGCTGGATTAATGCCCGAGTTCGCTACAAACTGATTTGGGCGTAGACCAACATAAGAGGTATTGATGTTGTTGTCGTAGTGGCTATATTTCAGACTTAACCACTGATTCTGAGCAACTTGCATACCTCCTTTGAGCAAGATGTCATACATCTTGAATCCATTATTTTGATAACCATTCGACTCAGCTTGGATGACATTAATCCCTCCAATCATTCCATTGGAATCAGATTTTCCGCCAGCCTCTATTTCTGCCAAATGGTATCCATAATTACCAAGCTTGCCGGTTAATTTAAAACCTGAAGCGGGAGTTTTACTCAGGTAATTGATGACGCCACCGATGTTGGAAGGGCCGTACTGAAGTCCAGAAGCACCCTTTAAGATCTCAATACTACTAATACGTTCGACTGGAGGACTATAGTACGAGGCATTGGAAATAAATAAGCTGGGTTGAATGGGTGCCCCATCCTCTAGAAGCAGGACTTTAGAACTGCGACTGGGGTTCAATCCGCGAATACCAATATTAGGAATAGATCCAAGACCGCCCTCGTCTCCGCGAACGTTTACACCTGGGACTGTTTTTAATACATCTTGAAGAGAAAGTGGCTGAAGTAATTCAATTTGCTTTTCAGTCACAACGTCAACTGTTCCAGGAATCTGACGAGAAGCACCCTCCTCTTTTGCCACAATATCGATTCTGGGTAGTTCAATATCCTTGGCTTTTGCTAAATTTGAAAGTGCGCTTCCAAACACTAACGCGATAGATGAAAACCAAACAATCTTATTGCAGGCGCTTCCAATGACGTGATACTTCATATACAACCTCCAGTGATAAGAACAAAAAATCGCTGGCTATTTGCATATGAAAATGCTCTTGCTGGCTGCTAATTGATAAACTGCTTATTTTGTGAGAATGAGCTTCCTCAATTTGGTGATACGTAATTGATATCGATGCCCATCATGCTCAATGAATATTAGTTCTTTTGGACCCAGTAAAGTTTTGCTGGAAATAATTTGAGGTAGATCTCGACAAGATGCGTTGGGCTTTAGCTCAGAATTAGCCATACTGTTATCCATTGAGATTAAGCCTCTAAGGTAAATTGCACTGGCAAACGGAAACAGTCAACTGCATTGCTATCAAATGAATCCGCAGAAGATGCAAACTTCCATTTTGCTAATGCATTCAATGCCGAATTATCTAAACTTGGATATCCAGAGCTCCTAAGAACATCGACTTTTTCTACAGTACCCCTTGGGTTAACGCAGAGTTTCACTAGAACGATGCCCTCCTGCTTAAGACGCCTACTAATTAAAGGGTAAGTAGGTTTTGAACCATCAATTTTTTGTCGACCGATGGCGCCAGGTATTAGGGCGTCTTGGGCAAGAGGAAGAGAGGCTTGCTTCCCAGGAGAATCTGATTGAATACTGGTAGATGATGTATTTGATGTGCTGGCTTGTAGTGTTATCACGGATTTTCGCTGCAGCGATAAACCCTGATCTGAATCTCGTAAATCCATCATCATCAGTTCAGAGGGTGATTTCAAACCTCGCGCAGAATAAGGAATCAATGAGCCAACCAACAGAAGGGCATGAGCAATCAGGACAAATAAAATAAGATAAAAATTTCTGATTTGCAAGCCGCAATACACATTTCTTCCTTAAAAACCAATGGGCAGAACATCACAATATATTTACTGACGATTGTGTAAAACACATCGCAAATAAAAGTAGTACCGAATGATTTTAGGGATGAAGCTTGCTATTAACAACCCTGACGCAAATGAGGATAGATGCTGTAGGGATATTTTTACTAATGAGTATTGCCAAATATTGCTAGACGCCAGAGAGATGTAGTCTCTTGAGATCGGGCTTTATGTAATGCATCCGTCTTATCAAATACCTTTTGATGTTGTGGCTTGGTATCCAATCGAGCAATCACCTTGAGACCAGCAGCATCAATCCAAGCAAGTAACTCTTCTCTGGTACGCAAGCCTAAGTGCTCGGCTAGATCTGACAGAATCAACCAACCCTCACCTTTTGGGAGTAAGTGATCTTTCAATTGACTTAAGAAACCCTTGAGCATCTGACTATCTGGATCATAAACCGCATGCTCCAGAGATGAACTTGGTCTTGCTGGTAGCCAAGGTGGGTTACAGACAACCAAGGCCGCGTTTCCTTCAGGGAACAAATGCCTTTTTTGAATTTCAATCTGATTGTCCAGATTCAGGCGATCAATATTTTCCTGTGCACAAGCAATGGCGCGATCATCTTGATCAGTGCCAATGATCTTTTTGATTTCTCGCATTGCTAATACTATTGATAGGACGCCTGTACCCACACCGATATCAAAAGCAGTCGAATTTTCTTTGAGGGCGCTTGGAAGTGGTGCCTTGAGAACAAGCTCAATATATTCCCCGCGAATTGGTGAAAAAACGCCATAGTGTGGATGAATGCGAATCTCTTCATCATCTCTTGCCAAAATCGGCACGCCCTTCTTGCGCCACTCATGCGCACTGATAACACCGAGTAATTCTCGTAAGGAGATGACATACGACTCATTCTGATCCCCATATGCCTCAAGACAAGCTTGTGCCACATCTGGAGCGCGCCTTAAGGAAATGGTGTGATCTGCATTCACTTGAATGAGCAACATTCCTAAAATACGAGCACGCTGTGATTGAGAGAGACGATGCAAATTGAAAGTATCTAGAGAACTTTTTGTTTTGTCTTTTTCGATACGATCCACCCGTTTAGATTTTTTGGATGGCTTATCTACTCTTCTGACTAAAGCTTGCAGTAACTGGCGTGCATTCTGAAAGTCGCCTCTATAGAGAATTGCAGTACCTTCGCATGCCATACGGTATGCAATATCTGCCGTTAGCGTATCGTCGCCAATCTGAATTTTTTTATGCAAAGCAATACCATTTTCGGAATGCCATTTAGCAGCGCAAGATTGACCCGCCTCGTCCCAATGGATCATCACGAATGAATCATTCAAGAGGTCACAAAGCGATTGTTTTGGTAATCGTCGATGGCCTGTTCAATCTCAGAGCGTGTATTCATTACAAAGGGGCCGTATTGAACAATCGGCTCATGCAAAGGTAGTGCTGCAAGCACAATAAACTGCGCGCCTTCAGCACCAGCTTTCGCCTTGAGCAAATCACCATCACCTAATACGATCGCAGCCTGCTTGGGTGCAGCCTTCATGGGACCACCAAGCTCAAGATTGCCTTCATAGATATACACAAATGCGTTGAGTTCCTTGGCAACGCGATGCTCAAACTCTGCATTAGGAGGCAAATGTACATCTAGAAATAAAGGCGTAGTAGTAATCCCCTGAATAGGCCCTTGAATACTTGCAACCCCGTCCTCATAAGAGCCTGCAATCACCTTCACAGATCCACCATTCAGCAACGATGTCCTTGGAATATCTTCTACTTGAATGTCTTGATAGCCAGCTTGCTTCATTTTTTCTTTAGCGGGTAAATTAATCCATAGCTGAAAGCCTCGCATTGCGCCGCTTACTTGCTGTGGCATTTCTGAGTGGATGATTCCGCGTCCTGCCGTCATCCACTGCACTCCGCCTGTTTTGAGATGCCCTTGATTGCCCAAGTGATCCTCGTGCAACATGTGCCCTTCAAGCATATAAGTCACCGTCTCAAAACCACGATGAGGATGCGCTGGAAATCCTGCCACATAATCATTCGGATCATTCGATGAAAACTCATCGAGCATCAAGAAGGGATCAAGCCTGACTTGCTGTTGACCCCCCAAGCTGCGTCGCAACTTCACGCCTGCGCCATCAGTAGTAGCGATGCCTGGAATAATCGTTTGGATATTGCGGATCATTGAAGAATTGTTATCTTCGCTTCAGGCTGGTGGATGATCTTCAGGATTCACATCCAAAGCAATCAAAAAGCGTGACACCATGTTGTAAGCAGCAATCACTGTTACTAATTCGACTGTATCAGTGCTACCCAGCTCTTTTTGCAAACGCTTCATCAATTCAGAATCTACTTTGATATTACGAGTCATTTGGAAAGTCAGGTCTGCAGCATCATTCTCCACCTGGGAGAACAGATTTCTAGGGAAGCTAGACTGACCAATTAAACGCAAAGCCTGAACTTGTTCTTCTGTACCACCGGCTTTCTTAAAAGGGGGTGCATGATGAAAGAACTCATATTCAGCGCCGTTCAATACCGCAACACCACACATCGCCAACTCACGCAACTTGGGATCTAGCGAAAGATTATTCCGAATCTCACCGATGAAATGATTCCAACCCTCGGCAACCGGCACGCTATGCAATAGCATACGATCCAAATTAATAAACTGACCGCCACGACGCTGACGAATGGCGGCAACTAGCTCAGCTGGTTCAGCCAAGTCCATGGGCTGATAGGGAATTAAACGTTCTGACATAAATACTTTCTATTGAGCGGTTTCTTTAATATTGTTTTCAATCACGAACTTACCCCAGATACCAATTTGCTTGCCAATAAATTCGCGCGCAGTTTCAGGAGTGCCGCCAATGATTTCAATGCCTTGAGATTTAAATTTCTCAGCTACAACTGGGGTCTTTAAGGCTTTATTCAAAGCCTTATTCATCGCATCCACAATGGCTGGTGGTGTTTTGCCAGGCGCCAATATTGCCCACCATGCTGGCGCACTAAAGCCAGGGAAACCACTCTCAGCAATGGTTGGAACATTTGGCAAGGCTGGAGATCTCTTTGCAGTAGTAATCACCAAAGGAATAACGCCACCACTTTCAATGTGCGGCTTTACCAAGAACTCTGAACCAATTGCTAGCTCAACTTGACCGCCCAAAACGTCTTGCATTAAAGGGCCACCGCCACGATAAGGAATGTGGTTCCAATCAAAGCCTGCCTGCTTTGCCAAACGCGCCATCGCTAAGTGCCCTAAGCTACCTATACCGATAGAACCGTAGCTAAATTTCTTACCTGCTTTGGATTGCTCAACAATCTGTTTAAAACTGGTAATGCCGGAGTTCTTACTAGCAACCAGCACCATTGGTGAAGTACCTACCAAAATGATCGGCGCAATATCTTTAATCGTGTCGTAGGGGAGCTTATCTTTGAGACTCGGGTTCACGCCATGGGTATCAAAAACTGCTGCGAAGGTATAGCCGTCAGGATCAGAGCGCGTCATGGCAGATGTACCAATCACGCCTGAAGCACCGCCGATGTTTTCAACGATCACATTTTGTTTTAGTTCGGCCTGTAGTGCAGGAGCCAAAATTCGGGCTACCTGGTCTACAGATCCACCAGGAGGAAAAACAGCAATCAAGCGAATAGGTTTCTGGGTTGGCCAAGCACCGGTGCCCGCAGTTTGTGCCAAGGCATGGTTACTGACCCCGAGAGCTAATAAAGCCAGGAACAGGACTCTTTTAGCCTTTTTTGCCATATCTAGCATGGATTCGTCTCCTTTGAATAAGACCTCAAGATTACCACCCTCAAGCCCTATTTGCTCGATAATGCTGGGGTAGCTTGAAGAGAAAAAACATGAAGTCGATTTTGAACATTGCCGCCTATTTATTTGTCAGCTTAGATGAGCTGCCAGAACTGCGCGCCAAAATGCTCGATGAATGCAACGCCAGAGAACTCAAGGGCACCATTCTGCTCACTGGCGAAGGCATCAATCTATTTCTCGCAGGTAAAACAGATGCCTTACGTGGATTTTTAGATTGGCTACGTACCGACTCTCGCTTTGCACCTTTGCAGGCAAAAGAAAGTTGGTCGGATGAGCAGCCGTTTAAAAAAATGCTCATCAAACTCAAGAATGAAATTATTCGCATGAATCATCCAAGCATTCAGCCAGAGAAAGGTCGAGCGAATTTTATTTCCCCAAAAAAATTACAAGAGTGGTTAGATCGAGGCACTGATGATTTAGGCCGCCCGGTAGTGATGGTCGATACGCGCAATGCATTTGAAGTGGACTACGGCACTTTTGAAAATGCCCTGCACTTTAATATTGAGAAGTTCACCGAATTTCCTGCGGCCATCTCTGCGCATAAGGAAGAGTTGGCCGATAAAACCCTAGTCAGTTTTTGCACTGGCGGAATACGTTGCGAAAAATCAGGACTCTACATGCGAGAAATCGGCATGGAGCATAGCTACCAACTGGAAGGTGGCATCCTCAAGTACTTCGAAGAGGTTGGTTCTGCCCACTATCAGGGCACCTGCTTTGTGTTTGATGAGCGAGAAGCGCTAGAACCCAATCTAGACACCATACCCTTAGAGCAATCGATTCGGAAAAAGCTCAAAACTGGCTGACTTGATAGCCAATACTGAGCATCAATAGTAAAATGTTTTACCTGCATTACCTTAATCAGTAACAATCATTCGGACTTGAGACATGTCTAAATCTATTTATAGGCAAACGCCGATTTTTTTATCTTTTCTTTTTGCTTTGATCGGACTCACAACGAGTCTTAGCATTCAAGCGCAGACACCCGCTTATCCAACTAAGCCGATCAAGTTGATTGCACCAGTTGCTGCCGGTGGTGGGCTCGATAACATTGCCCGGGCTGTTGCAGAAAAATTGTCTCGCTCGATTGGTCAAACTATTGTGGTTGAAAATATGGGTGGTGGTGGTGGCACCATTGCTTCTCAAGTAATCGCCAAGGCACCTGCTGATGGCTACACTCTGATGATTGCCTATGTGGGGACTCATGGCACCAACCCAGCAGTTCGTCGTCTGCCTTATGACGCCATTAAAGACTTCACACCGATCGGCATGATTGGCGCAACACCAAACGTACTTGTGATTAACTCTGATTTACCGATTAAAAACTTTAAAGAGTTTGTTGATTACGCTAAAAAGAACCCTGCTAAGTTAAGTTATGGTTCTGCTGGTCCAGGAACGCTCACTCACCTCGGAATGGAGCAACTGAAATTAGCGGCTGGAATCTTTATGGTTCACATTCCTTATCGCGGGGTTGGTCCTGCTTATACCGATTTGTTAGCAGGCCAGACACAAGCCATGCTCCCCACCCTGTTTGCTGCTTTACCTTATATCAACACAAATCGTGTGCGTGGACTGGCGGTAACAGGCGCCAAACGCAGCTCCGCTGCTCCCACCATTCCGACTTTTAAAGAGCTAGGTTTCAGCGGTTTTGATGGCCAACAATGGTATGGACTAGTAGGACCCGCGAATTTGCCACCTGCGATCGTCACCAAGCTCAATAGTGAACTTAACAAAGTTCTCGCCTTGCCTGACTTCTCAGAAAAAATGACCAGCGAGGCGATGACTTTGATGCCAATGACACCACCCCAGTTTACAAATTACATCAAAGAAGATATTGCACGCTGGGCTAAGGTTGCAAAAGATCGTCATATTGAACTCGAATAAAAATAACCCATTAAGAATAGGAAAACATATGTCTCACGCTATTGCTGCAGCAGCCGATTTAAATGCACCACCCGTTACCAAAATGTTGGCAGAGTTTGTTACCTCCCATCCAAGCCAAGGCTGGACACCAGAGGTGGATCACGAAGCTCACCGGACTTTTCTCAACTGGCTAGGTTGTGCTATTGGCGCTGCCAATCATGAAAGTGTTGAATCGTCTTTAGCCGCTATTCGCGAATTCCAGCCAGCACCACAAGCCAGCATCTTAGGTCGAAAAGATAAAGTTGATATGGGTGGCGCTGCCTTAATCAACGGCATCAGCTCACATACTTTTGACTTCGATGACACTCACCTCAAAACTGTGATCCACCCTGCAGGTCCAGTAGCTTCTGCAATTTTGGCTTTAGGCGAACACATTAATGCCAATGGTCGTCAAATCATTGACTCTTTAGTTTTAGGTATCGATGTTGCTTGCCGCGTTGGTAATGCAATGTATCCAGATCACTACCACCGTGGTTGGCACATCACTGGCTCAACCGGTATGCTCGGATCTGCTGCAGCTTGCTCACGCTTAATGGGTCTTGATCTACAGAAAACTACCATGGCACTGGGTATTGCCGCATCACAACCAGTTGGAATGCGTGAGCAATTTGGCACAATGACAAAGCCATTTCATCCAGGTGGTGCAGCACGCGCAGGGCAACTCTCTGCATTACTTGCTAAGCATGGGTTCACTTCGAGCCCGAAAGCATTAGAAGCGGGTCGCGGCTATATGCAAACTGTTTCTACGAAATGTGACTGGTCAGAAATTGATCGCGCCCTCGGAAAATCATTTGAGATTTCTTTAAATACTTACAAGCCCTTTGCTTGTGGCATTGTGATTCACCCTGCGATTGATGCTTGCGCACAATTACGCGCCCAAGGCGTTAAGGCAGAGGAAGTGGAGCGTATTGAATTACGTGTGCACCCTCTGGTCTTGGAGCTCACTGGCAAGAAGACTCCGAAAGATGGTCTCGAAGGGAAATTTAGCGTGTACCACGGCTGCGCTGTTGGCTTAATTTTTGGTCAAGCGGGTGAAGGTGAGTATGCTGATGACATCGTCAATCGCGCAGATGTCGTGGCCTTGCGCGCCAAAGTAAATGCTACTACCGACACTTCTATTGACGAAGCTTCAGTTGATGTCAAAGCGTTCTTAAAAGACGGTAAAGAAGTACATGTATTTGTGAAGAATGCTATTGGCTCTGTCGAAAATCCAATGAGTGATGCTAATTTAGAACAGAAATTCACAAATTTGGCTGAACCCATCATCGGTAAAGAAAAAACTCGTCAACTCATCTCAGCATTATGGAAGCTTGGCAATGCATCAGATCTCAAGCAAATCTTGAGCCTTTGCACACCTGACTAAATTTAAAGAAAGTATCGAGTTATGGCCTCATTACCAAACATCGTCATCCTTGGCGACTACGAACGCGCTCTGGCTCGCTTTTCTAACTGGGAGAAGTTAGAACAGCAAGCAAGCCTTACCTTTCATCATGAGCCCCTGCGTGATGAGGCGCTCTATGAAGCTGTTAAAGATGCTGATGCGATTGCAATCGTGCGGGATCGCTCCCCATTTAATGAAGCCATGATTGCGCGCTTGCATAAGCTGAAATTTCTCATGTTTACTGGTGAACGTAATGGCACCTTGGATGCTTCAGCATTAATCGCACGCAATATTCCGATAGCCTGCTCGCCCGGCGGCCCATCCAAAGAAACTACTGCGGAACTCACATGGGCACTCATTCTTGGGGCCTCAAAGCGCCTGATTGAGGAAAACAAACTGATTGCCTCTGGTGGTTGGCGTGATCAACTATCGGTTCTTCCCATGCTCTCAGGTGAGCGCTTAGGCATCATGGGTCTTGGCGCCATTGGTAGTCGCGTTGCACGCGTAGGCGCAGCCTTTGGCATGGAAGTCGTTGCGTGGAGCCCGCGCATGACTCCTGAACGAGCTGCTGTAGAAAATGCAAAAGCAGTGAGCCTAGAAGAATTACTTTCCACATCGAAGATTGTGTCAATGCACCTAGTAGCTGGTCCTGGAACCAAGGGGCTGATTAGCGCAGATCAATTGGCTTTAATGCGCCCTGACTCTATCCTGGTAAATACTTCACGCTCTGCGCTCATCAATATGAGCGATCTGCAAAAAGCATTGGCAGCTGGCAGGCCAGGGCAGGCAGCTGTCGATGTCTTTGACATTGAGCCCCTCCCAGAAAAAGATCCTTTACGTAATACCCCCAATCTTTTAGTAACTCCCCATTTAGGCTTTATTGCAGAGCCAATTTTTGCTAGCTTCTCAAAAGGCATTACTGAAACACTAGATGCCTGGTTGAATAACAAACCCATACCTCATCCTTTTAAGCCACAGTAATTTTGAAAACGCTCACACCTCTCGAGCTATTTATTAGCTTTAGCAAAATCGGGATGTCTGGGTTTGGTGGGGTCTTACCTTGGGCCAGAAGAACCTTGGTTGAGCGCGATAAGATTTTGACCTCTGAGGAATTTAGCGCCATTCTGGGTATCTGCCAAATTGTTCCTGGGCCTAACATTGTCAACCTCGCAGTGTGTATTGGCTCTCGTTTTGGCGGTGCCAGAGGCGCTATTGCCGCTGTATTGGGTTTGACTCTAGGACCCATCTCGATCGTCATGGTGTTAGCCCTTTTGTATGAACACTATCGATATCTTGACTCCGTCCAAGGTGTACTTCGAGGAATATCGGCCGTGGGTGTTGGCTTGATTGCTTCTACAGGCTTCAAAATGCTTAAGGATGAGTTTCGATATCCAGCGATGTTGATTGTGGTCATTGTCACCATACTTGCTGCTAGCTATTTCCATCTTGGCTTAGGTTGGGTGGTACTCATCTCCTCGCCATTAGCATTGGTCTTAGCCTGGAAAAAGGCCCATTCAGAATGAGTATTCTCATCAGTCTTTTTCTAAAACTGTCTGCATTCTCTTTGATTGCATTTGGTGGGGTGAACGCCCTGCTTCCGGTGCTATTTAACTTGGCTGTAAACCAAGAGCATTGGGTTGATGTGCAAACTTTCTCAGACTATTTTGCAATCGCCCAAGCAGCACCCGGCCCCAATTTTATGACCGTCACTCTATTGGGTTGGCATATCTATGGTGTCATTGGTGCACTCGTTGCCACCTTTGCTATTGCATGGCCATCTTCTATTTTGATCTTCTACTTACAGCGGCTCATTATGGGCATCAAAGATCCTCTGAAAAAGAAATCGATTCAATATGCTGCGGCAGCGCTAGCCATTGGCTTGGTACTTTCTTCAGCCTGGCAAATTTCTTTACAAATCAATCAAAGTGTCGCGGCTTATATATTGACGATGACTACGATTGCGATTACCTTCTTTACACGTTGGCACCCTTTGTATCTGATAGTCATCGCAGCCGCACTAGGTTTATCAGGTATCGTCTAATAAGGATCAAAATGAAACTGACCCATTTTCTTCTAAGCGTAATTGGCTTAACCAGCCTCTTGAATACTGGTATGACACAGGCACAGTCTAGCTACCCTAATAAGCCGATTAATTTTGTAGTGCCTTATGGTGCTGGTGGTGGTGCAGATTCTCGTAGCCGTCAGATTGCACAAAAGATGAGTGTCATTCTGAAGCAGCCGATCGTTGTTGATAACAAGCCCGGTGCCGGCGGTAATATTGGCACTGAATTTATTTCTCGTGCCGCTCCAGATGGTTACACCATTGGTATGGGCAACTTTGCGCCCATGGCAGTAAACAAAACATTGTTTGGTAATTTACGCTACGACCCTGAAACTGATATCACCCCAATTGTGTTGGTTGAAAAAGGTCCTTTGGTATTAGTAGTCAATCCAAGCTCATCTTATAAAACCATCCAAGATATTGTGGCTGCAGCCAAAGCGAAGCCAGGTGAACTCACATTCTCATCCGGTGGTATTGGTGGTAGTCACCAGCTTTCTGCAGAACTCTTTGAGCAAAATGCCGGTATCGATATGATTCACGTGCCATACAAAAGCGGCTCTGCTGGCCTCACCGATTTGATGGCAGGCAATGTCACGATGATGTTTGATCAAATGTATTCGGCTATGCCGAGCATCAAAGCAGATAAGCTCCGCCCAATTGCCATTACCAGTAAGAAGCGCTCACCGCTTCTACCCAATGTGCCAAGCTTTGCTGAGAATGGCTACCCCAAAGTTGAGGTACTGAATTGGCAGGGATTAATTGCCCCTAAAGGCACACCGAAGGCCATCATCGACAAACTCAACGCCGCAGCCAATGAAGCCTTAAAAGATCCTCAATTACGAGAGCTCATGCTTTCACAAGGAAATGAAATCGGCGGTGGCAGTCCTGCAGACTTTGCAGCGCTGATTAAATCAGAATCCATCAAGTGGAGTGCCGTCGTCAAGACGGCTAATATCAAGCCAGAGTAATTTACTCTAGACTTACTTGAGGGCTTGGTAAGTCAAGATACCCAAGAAGGTTAGTACCAATGAGCCAATCAGGTGCAGCAGTGCTGTGCCCAGCGCCCAAGTAAATTCTCCGCGCTGAATAAAACTCACTACTTCCGCGGAGAAGCTAGAGAAAGTAGTGAGACCCCCAAGGAAACCTGTAATCACAAAGAGTTTCCATTCCGGTGAAAGTTGTGGATTGTTACCAAAGAACGCTACTGCTAAACCAACGAGGTAGCCACCGACCATATTCGAGATCAAGGTACCTAAGGGTATGACTGAGGCTGCACTCACGGTCAAAATATTAAAGCCTGCCCGCAACAAAGCACCAAGACCAGCACCAAAGAAAATTGCAAGAATAGAGAGCCACATAATTTTTCTTTATTGAACAGAAAAGCTGAGCATACTGATCGAACTCATTTCGATACCATCAACAAATACTTTGGCATGCTCACCGTCTTGTTGTAATGCTAGGGTATATAAAGCAGGCCAGTAGTGCTCTGAAGTCGGAATCGATAGATGGGCAGCCTCACCATACTTTTCCCAATCGATCAGAGGTTCATGGTGATTGGCAAGAATCTCGGCAGCAAAGAATTCACTAAATTCTTTCGCCCACGGGTAAGGTTGCGCATTCTCTTGCCAATGAATCGTGCGCAAGTTGTGCACCACATTCCCGCTAGACAAAATCAGAATATTTTCATCACGCAAGGGTCTTAACTGCTTTGCTAACTCATAATGCTCGCGCGCTGACATAGACCCATCTAAGCTCAGCTGCACCACTGGCACATCTGCATTGGGATAGAGGTACTTCAAAACAGACCAGGCACCATGATCAATGCCCCATTCATTCTCTTCAAGTACGACGGGTATATTGAATAACTCTTGAACGCGATCCGCGAGAGCAGGACTGCCCACTGCTGGATATTCAATTTCAAAGAGTGCTTGCGGAAATCCACCGAAGTCATGAATGGTTTTAGGTTTTGCCATTGCGGTAACCCAAGTACCTCGAGTGACCCAATGCGCCGAAATCACCAAAATGGCGTCAGGACGTTTGAGTGATTTTCCTAGAGCAACCCAAGCCGCAGTAAAACGATTGGGCTCTATAGCGTACATCGGACTGCCATGGCCAGCAAATACAGCAGGTTGGCGATGGCTAGTCATGAAGACTAATTAACCGAATACGTAACCAGTATGAGCAGCTACCAATGCAAACAAAATCGCCAAGCTAGTTGCAGCAGCCAACATCACGATCAAAGTAATGATCTTTTTGTTAACTTCTTCTTTAGATTCGTTGTGCCATTCGTTCATGCTAAATCCTCTGTATGCGCATTAATAATGAGTGCAATTATCCACTATCGACCGCGGCCGGCCTTGCGCATCATCCCTTTTCCGCCGCCAAAGCCTGCCTGAGGCCTACCAGCAGGTCCAGATGGGCCTTTTGGTGCTGGTGGACGGGCTGGGGGTTTAGCCACTACAGGTTTAGCTGGGTTTTTTGGGTCGGGTTTTTTATCGTCAGTCACTTTGAGCTCCTATGGATATCATATTGCCATGATTACTGACTATTCTATCCAAGCCGTCGCCATTAATGCGATTCCCCTCATTTTTGCTATAACCATCCATGAGGCAGCCCATGGGTATGCAGCCCGTAAATTTGGCGATAACACCGCCTATATGCTTGGCCGAGTGAGCCTCAATCCCGCCAAACATATAGATCCCGTTGGCACGATCTTGATTCCCTTGGTCCTTATTTTGACTGGATCGCCCTTCTTGGTTGGCTACGCCAAACCCGTGCCTGTGAATTTTGGACGCTTGCGAAACCCTAGAATGGACTCTATTTGGGTTGCCTTAGCGGGACCTGGCTCAAACTTTTTTCAAGCCCTGATTTGGGCGATCTTGCTTATCCTATTGTTAGGTTTTGGCATGAATGAGAAATTCTTTATCTCAATGGCTCAAGCCGGTATTACCTGGAATTTGGGTCTCCTGGTATTTAATCTTTTTCCTTTGCCACCCTTAGATGGTGGACGTATTCTTTCCAGTCTGCTCCCCGCCCGTCAATCGATTGCTTTAGGCAGACTAGAGCCTTGGGGATTTTTTATCGTTCTCGGGCTGGTCTTTACTGGAATCATCGGTAGCCTCTGGATGGAACCCTTGATGGCTTTTTTCAAATGGATCGTTTACCTACTGACGATCCCGCTGCAAATGATCTTTTCATAGGACGGTCAAACAAAAGTCATCATTCTGGAGTATGCTAATTTCACAGTAGGCGGTCTCCATTAACGAATATATCTCAAGAGGTTCCCATGAAGCTACAGAAAATTATTTTAGCGAGCACGGCAGTAGTCTTGGCAATTGGTGCCGGCGCTGCGATTGCACAATTTCAAAAACCAGAAGATGCCATTAAGTATCGCCAAAGCACCTTCACTGTTATAGGCAACTCTTTTGGAAAAATCGGCGCTGTCGTTAAAGGTGAAGCTCCCTATAACAAAGATGAAGTCGCTAAAAATGCTGCGATCGTTGCTATGCTTTCTACCTTACCTTGGCAAGCATTTGGCCCAGGTACTGAGGGTGGTAAAGCGCAGTCTGATATTTGGTCTGATAACGCCAAGTTCAAAGCTGCTTCTGAAAAAATGCAACTAGCAGCAGTCGATCTCAATAAGGCTGCTCAGTCTGGTGATTTAGAGAGTATCAAAAAGGCATTTGGCGCCGCTGGTCAAACCTGTAAGGGTTGTCACGACGATTTCAGAAAAAAATAATCTGCTTATTTAGTAATGAAATAAGCTACCGCAAGGGCTATAGCACTAAAAAGCACCAAGGCTAGAGTACGTTGCAAGCCTCCATCTTTGGAGGGTTGACCCAAGTCAGAAAGCATATATTTTGCTTCCTCGCTTGGGTCGATTTCTTTATCGCCGCTCAGCATAGGTTTAATTAAGTCTTCATTTTTGTATTTCCTGTAAAACCAAATGGCAGCGATATGAATCGTAATCAAGGTATAGATCACGACTTGATTGCCTTCGTGAATTTGAGATAAAAAAGAAACTACTGCATTGGGCACATATTTAGACAAGGGTCCTTGAAAGGCAATCTCATCATCAACAAATAAGCCCGTTAATACTTGAACGCTTAAAACCAAGAGCAAAGCAAAAACGGAGAGAGCACCTACAGGGTTATGTCCCAAAACGCGGAGAGACTTTCCTTGTAGGTAGTCGAAAATAGCAGCACGCGTAGGAAAGAAGTTGGCAAAGCGGGCATGTCTAGATCCCACAAAGCCCCAGATGACTCTAAAAATCAATAAACTCAAAACGCTGTAACCAAAATAAGCATGCCATTCAATAGCGTTACCACCGAGGTTAACGCTAATCAGACTGCCGGCAATGCAAAGCACTAGCAGCCAGTGAAATAAGCGGATTGGTAAATCCCAAACACGAATTGTTTTCTTCATAGCATGAAGAATAAAGCAGAAACTCCCTTAAACTCATTAAAAATGAACCCAAGTAAAGCCTTTAGAACTCTGCTGCTCTACCGTATTGGCGCAACACTCAGTTACCAAATTACGATGGTGGCGGTGGGTTGGCATATTTATGAGATTACCAATAGCGTAGTTTCCTTAGGCCTCATTGGTTTAGCTGAATTGGTACCGTACTTTCTGCTGGCACTCTATGCGGGCCATGCGGTAGATCACTACTCTCGCAAACTCATCGCAGCGATTGCCTGTCTCATTCATATTGGGGTCGCTTTATTTTTGACGGCGATTACGCTTGGCTGGGTGGCACCACCCGTTCCTTTAATTTACACCGCAATTGCCTTGATTGGTGCAGGCCGCGCCTTGTTAAGACCCGCCTATACCGCTATCTTTGGACAAATTATTCCTAGAGAGCATTTACCACGCTATACCGCCTACGCATCTTCTGCATTTCAAATTTGCGTAGTCGCTGGTCCTGGCTTAGGTGGTCTGATGATTGGGTTTGCAGGACTAGAGTGGACCTATCTTCTCGCCGGGTTTTGTGGGGCTATTGGTTTGTATGGCATCACCTTCATACATGCACCACAAGAAAAAATGAGCCAGCTCTCAGGACATTTCTTTAAAAGCTTCTTAGAGGGGTTTGATTATGTTCGTAAGCATGAACTCATCTTGAGCATCATGGCATTGGATATGTTTGCCGTATTGTTTGGTGGTGCTGTTTCAATCCTGCCAGCTTTTGTAAAAGAGGTTTTAGATGCGGGACCAGAAGCTTTAGGCATTCTGCGCGCTGCGCCAGCAGCGGGCGCAGTCATTACTGGCATCTACTTGGCTAAGCGGCCATTACTAACAGATTCAGGCAAGCACTTGTTGCTCTCAGTAGGAGGCTTTGGTTTAGCCATTATTGCTTTTGGTCTTTCCAGTGATCTATGGGTTTGTGCCGTCTTCTTATTTATTTCGGGCTGCTGTGATTCAGTCTCGGTCGTGATTCGCGGCAGCATTATGCAACTCACTACTCCGGATCACATGCGAGGTCGAATCAGCGCCATTAATGGGATCTTTATTGGATCCTCAAATGAATTAGGCGCGCTAGAGTCAGGCATCGCAGCGAGCATGATGGGCTTGGTACCATCGGTTGTATTTGGAGGGGTTGCGACCATTGCAATCGTACTGATTACCTATCGACTCGCACCACACCTCAGTAAACTCCATCTCAAAGATATTTCCTAAAGATGGAGTTTGGGTTAGCTAGGCTTATTTGATTTCTGGCAAGTCTTTTTGAATAATCTTCAGGCCTTCACGCAAGGCATCTTGATATCGCTCACGTTCGGCTTTAATAGATTCAGCAGTCCATGAATAAAAACCTTCACCCGTCTTCATGCCAAACTTTCCACTCTCTACCCGCTCGCTTAAGCACTTAGCAATCGTAGTTGAGTTATTTAGCGTGGGATAAATCGTCGCTCCACCAGCAGCATGAATCTCTAGACCCGCATGGTCTCTTTGCATAGCCGGTCCAGCGGCAATATAACGGAAGCCAAACCCATAGCGTACTGCCTTATCAATATCTTCTGGAGTACAAATACCAGCATCGACCATCGAAAATGCCTCACGCGATAAAGCATGTTGCAAACGATTTGCTAAGAAGCCAGGCAAATCTTTTTTGACCGTTACAGGCACCATGCCACATGCAGTCATCAAACGAGTCAGGCTATCGCCAACTAGGGGTGAAGTTTTTGCACCGTAGATCACTTCCACGCAAGGAATCAAATGGGCCGGCATAAAAAAATGTAAACCAATCATGCGCGCAGCTGTTTTTAATCCGCTAGCGATTTCGCTAATTGGAAAACTCGTACTATTGCTAGCCAATACTGCTTCTGGCTTTGCGTACTTCTCTAGCTTGGCAAATAATTCACGCTTAATATCTAGACGCTCCGGAACACACTCAATCACCAGGTCAATCTCTGCCCAATCGACCTCTTCCAGAGATCCAGCAACAGACAACAAGTGAATACGATTTTCATAACCTAAATCGGTCATGGTGTTCACAAAGTAATCTGGCAACAGGGCACGACGCTCTGTGGTCGGCTCGACTACTTGCACAGCACAACCACCGCGCGCGCAGACTGCGGCGACATCGGCCCCCATCGTTCCGCCGCCGACGACAACTACTTTGGTTTCAGCTGGGGTAAACAACATGACATATTCTCCTAGAGGGGAGGACTTTTCTGCAAAAATCCTCATACAATGGAATCATTATTCCAATAAAAAATAGAGACAGACATGATCCCCGTCAATTCGGTGCTGCAGGTCGGCCATTTTCCTGAGATTATGCAGGCGGAAATCGATCGCCGCTTTACGCCAATCCGACACCCCGATATTAATGCGGCACCCCCCGCTGGAAACTTCGAGGCTATCTTGATTCGGTCTAACACCAAATTACCTGAAGCCCTGGTCAAAAAAATTCCCAGTATTAGACTGGTATCCACCTGCGGCGTAGGTTACGATAATCTCCCCCTAGGCTACCTTCAGGCACAGGGAATTAAGGCCACCAACACCCCTGGCGTTCTGAATGATGCCGTTTGTGAATTGGCGATTGGCATGATGCTCAGCCTCATGCGGCGCCTTCCTGAATCCCAAGAGTATGTCAAAAGCAATGCTTGGGCTAAAGCCCCGTTTCGCTTAACCACCACCTTGGCAGGCAAACGGGTTGGGATCGCTGGTATGGGTCGCATCGGCCAAGACCTAGCCAAACGTTTAGAACCATTTAAGGTCGAGATTGCGTATTCTGGGCCAAATCCAAAGCAGGTTTCTTATACCTATTACAAAGAGATTGTAGATTTAGCTAGGGTTTGTGATGTTCTGTTTTTGGCCTGCCCAGCAACACCTGATACGGATAACTTGGTTGACACTGCCGTTTTAGAAGCGCTTGGACCCTCGTCATACTTAATTAACATTGCTCGCGGAAGCGTTGTGCATGAACCCGCTCTTTTATATGCACTGCAGCATAAACAAATTGCTGGCGCCGCCCTGGACGTGTTTAATAATGAGCCCTGCCCTAATCCTGCCTTTCTGGATCTGGATAATGTTCTACTGACACCCCATATCGGTAGCGCTACCTTGGAAACACGAGTAGCTATGACGAACTTAGCAGTAGATAATTTAGAAGCTTTCTTTACACAACAACCACTTCTTTCAGAAGTTCATTATTAATTGGAGTCAGCATGACCATTTCTTTACATCCCTCTACTTTGCCAGCGGTGTTATCACCAGTTTTGACACCATTCAAAGCAGACGGTAGTCCAGATGCCCAGAAATTACTAAAGCAATGTCAATGGTTAGAAACCAATGGCGTAGGTCAAGCCATCTTTGGTACAAACTCAGAAGCAAATTCTATGTCTGCTACGCAAAAGATGAATACGCTCACTGCGCTGATTGAAGGTGGTTTAAATCCAAAGCATATGATGCCCGGTACTGGTTCTACCTCGATCGAGAGTACTTATCGGATGACTGCTCATGCATTGAGCTATCAATGTGCAGGCGTACTAATGTTGCCACCCTTCTATTACAAAGACATCAATGATGATGGTCTGTTTGCTTATTTCTCGGAAGTGATTCAGAAGGTAGGCAGCTCAGGATTACAGATTTACATCTATAACATTCCGCCAGTCACTAAAATCAACTTAAGTTTGTCACTACTCGAGCGCTTGACAAAAGAATATCCAAAGACAGTCGTTGGGATGAAAGATAGCTCGGGCGATTGGGAATATACAGAGTCCGTGATTAAGCTCTTGGCGCCACACGGCTTCCGCGTCTACGCTGGTAGTGAAGTATTCTTAATGCGTACCCTGCGTGCTGGTGGCGTTGGCTGCATCTCTGCTACTGCAAACGTTAATCCACAAGCGATTGCTGACCTTGCCACACATTGGAGAGAATCTAATGCAGATGAACGTCAAGCAGGCTTAGATAAAGTGCGTAGCGTCTTTGCAAAATACCAAATGATTGCCGGTATGAAAACAGCGGTAGCACACTACAGCAATGACCCAGAATGGTTGCGTGTACGCCCACCACTAATGCAATTGAGTGCGGAACAGCAAGCTCAGCTGCTCAGTGAGTTAAAGCAAATTAACTTCAGCATGCCAGGTCTTTAATCAATACCTCTTCATAAGATCAATAGGAGACACCAATGAAATTACTAAAGCTCATTGCCTTATCGCTCAGTTTTATATGGGCTAGCGCATATGCACAAAACATCTCGATTGCAACCGGTGGTACTGGTGGCGTTTACTACCCAATGGGTGGCGGCCTTGCTGCCATGCTCTCAAGCAAAGTACCGGGTATGTCAGTTACGGCGGAAGTCACTGGTGGCTCTGTGGATAACTTAAAACTGGTTGGCACTGGCAAGCCTTACGTTGCCTTCTCTATGGCTGATGCCGCCAAAGATGCATCAGTGGGTGACGATAAATTTAAAGACAAGCCAGTCGATTTACGGACCTTGCTGATACTGTATCCAAACCTCATGCACGTCGCTACCGTTGAGTCTACAGGCATCAAAACCATGAAGGATTTGAAAGGTAAACGCGTTAGTACAGGTGCTCCAGGAAGCGCCACTGAAGTCATGGCCTTCCGCTTGCTAGAGGCTGCAGGTCTAGACAAAGATAAAGATGTAAAACGTGAGCGCTTGAGCGTTGCTGAATCTGTCAATGCAGTTAAAGATCGCAAGATTGATGCTTTCTTTTGGGTGGGTGGCTTACCCACTGCAGCTGTTACTGATTTAGCGAATAGCCCAGGCATGAAAATCGTGATGGTTGATACCGCTGCTGAAGTTCCTGCTATGAACAAAAAATATGGCAACCTTTACTTCCCGGCTGTGATTACCAAGCAAACCTACAGTGGTATGGCGAAAGATAATAATGTTGCCGCCGTTGCAAATCTGCTGGTTGTAAACTCATCTATGCCTGATGCAGAGGCATACAAAATCGTCAAGGCTATTTTTGATAATCAACTTGAACTAGTGCGCTCACATGCGGAGTTCAGAAATATTAAATTAGAGAGCCAAAAATCTAATGCAACACCAGTTGCTTATCATCCAGGCGCATTAAAGTACCTTAAAGAAAAAGGTGTCAAGGTAAACTAAGCCATATCGGGGTGAGTTAATCTCACCCCTTCTGCTTTTAAGTGGTACATCAATATAGGTTTAAGCATGAATCAGAACGTTATCGACAATGAAACCCAAGAGAAATTAGACGCTTTTATTAAGCAAGAGGAAGGCGACTCTAATGACTACAAAGGCTTATTGGCCAAGTTCATTACTTTAGTTGCCGTCGGCATGTCTTTGTTTCACCTGTATGCCGCCTACTCGATTGTTCCAACTCAGCAGTTACGGGTTATTCACGTTGCCTTAGTGTTATTCCTGGTGTTCTTAAGTTTTCCGCTGGCAGCTCGCTTTAAAAATAAGTTGATGTTTTGGGATGTATTGTTTGCCCTAGGATCAGTAGCTATTTCTTATTACATCCTGAGTGGTGGTGATGACTTCATGGATCGCAATACCGCCCCAAATCCTACTGACGTCATCATCGGGATTGGCCTCATTCTATTGATTCTAGAAAGTGTGCGCAGAACAAACGGCATGGTTCTAGTGACCGTTACAGTGCTCTTTTTACTTTATGCCCTCTTTGGTAACTACCTGCCTGCACCATGGACACACAAAGGCTATGGCCTCGATCGCCTAGTTGGTTACATGTATATGAGTCTTGAGGGAATCTATGGCACTGCGGTTGATGTCTCTGCAACCCTCATTATTCTCTTTACGATTTTTGGCGCCTTCCTACAATTTACTGGGGCTGGCAAATTCTTTATCGATTTCTCTTTTGCTGCAATGGGTGGCAAATCCTCTGGTGTAGGCAGAACCATTGTTCTCTCTTCTTTCTTAATGGGTGGTCCATCAGGATCCGGCGTTGCAACAACCGTTACTGTAGGCTCAGTTGCCGCCCCCATGCTGGATAAAGTTGGTTACGAAAAAAATGCTGCTGGGGGACTGTTAGCTGCTGGTGGACTTGGCGCAATCATCTCGCCACCCGTTTTGGGTGCCGCAGCCTTCTTGATTGCAGACTTCCTGAAAATTTCCTATTTGGATGTTTTGCTCATGGCAACCATCCCCACCATTTTGTTTTATCTTGGTTTATTTGTAATGGTCGAAATTGATGTTCGTAAATATGGCATGAAGAACATCCATTTTGAATCTGCCGAATCTGCTTGGGAATTAACAAAAAAATATTGGTTTCACTTTTTCTCGCTGATCTCGATTGTGGTGTTTATGATGTTTGGCTTCTCACCAGTCATGTCGGTATTTTGGGCCACCGTAGTGTCCGCCTTCTCCAGCATGTTGCGAGAAGATACAACCATCATTCCTTGGGCTTGGTTTAAAGGCAAGGAACCTATCATGGCAGGACTGTATAACTCCAACCTCACCAAGGCCCTGGCCTCAGGCTCCACAGGCGTATTGGCCATTGCTGCAACCTGCGCTGGTGCTGGCCTGATTGTAGGTACAGTCACCTTAACGGGTTTAGGACTGAAATTTAGTTCGATTGTGATTCAGTATGCAGGCGGCTCTTTATTGCTCACCGCCATCTTCACCGCCTTAATTGTTTGGATTGTGGGTCTGGCAGTTCCAGTCACTGCTTCTTACATTATTTGCGCAGTGATTGCCGCGCCAGCCTTAATTAATTTAGGGGTGCCTGCATTTGCTGCTCACATGTTCATCTTTTATTACGCCGTTCTCTCTGAGGTATCCCCTCCAACTGCTTTATCTCCGTTTGCGGCAGCCGCTATTTGTAAAGGCAATCCTTATAAGACGACATTACAAACCTGGAAATATGTTGCGCCAGCCATTCTGGTGCCGTTCATGTTTGTTTTAGATAAATCTGGTGTGAGCTTGCTCTTGATGGGATCAAGCAGCGCCCTCGAGCAAGCAGACTGGATGCAGATTGCGTGGATTTCTTTCACTGCAGTGGTAGGCATTATCTGTTTAGCTGGTGGCCTACAAGGCTGGTTTATTGAGAAAACCAAATCCTTCGAACGTATCATCATGGTGATCTCTGGCGTGGCTTTAGCTTATCCATCCACTGAGGCAGATCTGATTGGCTTTATTGGTTTTGGCTTGGTCTTGGTTACCCAAATGATGACTTATTACAAGCTCAATCGAAAGCCTTCCTAAACACTGTTGAGCATCAATATGAATACCCTAGTTTCATTTATAAAGCCCGCAATTGCGGGCTTTATTTTTACTCAGTGTATCTAGCTTACTTTAATGTGACTAAGCTCAAGAGATCTTGGTCCAAGGTGTTTTGCCAGCATACTTCTGAACTGCAACTTCATCAAACTCAAAACCCAGTCCCGGAGTCTTGTGCAAAATCAAATCGCCATTCTTAAATGTTAGTTGCTTATTAATTAAGCGGCGGAAGTTCAGCACTTGATCATCCAAGAAAAACTCAACAAAGCGTGCATTAGGTGTTGCAGCTACAAGAGGAGCATGGAGATCATGCATCCAATGAGGGCAAACAGTGATGCCCTTAACATCGGCATAAGCAGAGATACGGCGCCACTCCGTAATACCGCCACAAACCGCTGCATCAGATTGCAAAATCGCTGCACCACCAGCATCAATCAACTCTCTAAAGCGCCAACGACCTGCCTCCATCTCACCGGTCGCTACATTGATCTTGGTTTGACGTGCTAAAGCAGCATGCAGATCAATCGCGTCAGGTGAAAAAGGCTCTTCAATCCAATAAGGGTTGTAAGCCTCAAAGCGTCTGACATACTCCAACGCAGTAGGCAGATCACGCCAAGCATTATTCGCATCCAAAGTCAGCAGAATATCGTCTCCAATTGCCTTGCGTGCAGCCTTCACACGCGCTTCTTCTTCAGCAGGAGAGAGGCGCCCTACTTTCATTTTGACTGCTTTAAAGCCCTGCTTAACGTAGGATTCCATTTCCTTACCAAGCTTGGCAGGGGTCTTACCTTCTAAGTAATAACCGCCGCTGGCATAAGCGGGTACGCGATCATCTACTACTGAGCCAAGATAATGATGCAAAGGCAAACCGGCAGCTCGAGCATTGAGATCCCAAAGTGCCGTATCTAAAATAGAGATCCCGCGCATCACAGCACCAGTGCGTCCCTGCAAAATGGATTCGTTATACATATCCATCCACAGGCCTTCGCTCCGATGACTATTTTGACCAATCAACTTGGGCGCAAGTAATTGCTCAACAGCAATCTTCGCAATATCACCGCCAGCGCTACCAACATAGCAAAAACCAATTCCCTCATTACCATCCTTACCGCGAACTTTAACTAAGCAATAGTGACGCTCAGAGACGGTCCGGGTTGAAAATGAAGTGACTTTATCCAAAGGTACAGCCACTGAGGTGACTTGCACAGACTCGATGATCGGCATCCGAACTCCTTCATAAAAAAAATATTGTAGCCAGTATTGAAATACTGGGTTTGCGTCATTTGTGGGGTTAATTTATTGCAGCACAACAAAATTATCAGGGTGGCGGTCCACATTATTAGATAATTGCATAGTGAATAGAAAAGTAACCGCTCATTACCGCCTCGTCAAAGGGATAGCGCTCCTACTGGGAAATAGCTTACTCAGCCTCTCTATTGGATTGAGCCCCATAGTACATGCGCAGACTAGTCAGACCCAAAAATCAAATCAAAGCCGTACCAAAGTGTATGTTCAAAACACGAAGCAAGTAGGATTTAAAGATAAATCCGCAGGGTCTAGCTCAAAGATCAATAGCATGAGCTTGAATCCATCGGTCATCCAAAGAAAAGATCCTAGTGAACTCATGCTCGATAGCGATGCCAACTTGGATTATCGAGTCATGCAGGGATGTCTACGGCGCAGCTTTAATGATGCTAATTTGCCATCAAGCATCGGTATTGATAATCGCCAATTTTCTGAGTTCTTTAAAAATCAGACTAAAGGATTTTTTGACAAGATGCGGGGCGATTGCATTCCGTATGCAGTGGCATTTACAACGCGTAATCGTTTTGATTCATTAAGCATTATGAATGGTCCTGTACAGGATGATAAAACGGAAGTTTGGACATTTACACCATCTGCTTTTGGTGGATTCTTAGTACAACAAGATCTTCTCAGAAATGAATCCAAAAACCTAACAGAAATTCGGGTGCCTTTAAGAGAAGTTTTATATGACCCACGCAAACTAGGTGATAAATTACCAGTGGAATTAGTCTGGGAGCTGAACTCCATCATCAAGCAGATTTACCCAGAGGACAATAATTCGCTTGAAAATACTAATAGCGTTGTGCGACTCATTATCGACTTTGGCGACCGCGAAAGATGGGCGCAGATTTGGGCTGTTGAGATTATCGATCCGAATAATAAAGAGGTATTTGCTAGCGCCTTTTGGGTCGAACGGAGTGATATACCTGGTGGCTTCTTTACCAGTGGCGGTGAATCCCTTGAGCGCTCCTTCTGGACTAACCCACTAAGCTATCGACGCATCTCCCGCGGGGTGGGTATGGTACGCGCCGGCAAAGCGAAACGCCCAAAGAGGAATACTGCCGTTGTCCAACCAGCACCAGCCAAGCAGCGCTATCGCACCCATATGGGAATTGATTACGCAGCGCCGATTGGCACACCAATCTTTAGCGTAGCCAACGGTAAAGTAGCGCATCTTGGCTATAACGGCGCATTTGGCAATCTGATTGTTTTAGAGCATCCGGGTGGCTATCGCACTTTCTATGCGCACTTAAGTAATTACAATCCAGAACTTGAGTTAGGAAATGAAGTGCGTCGTGGCCTTGAAATTGGTTACGTTGGATCTACCGGGCGATCAACTGGACCCCATCTCCATTTTGAACTGAGAAAAGATGGTGTTTACATCGACCCCTATTCAAGCAAAACACAACTCGATCTATGGTCAATGCGGGATAGCGAAAGTGGACAACTCACAAGAGAGGTTTTACTACTAGGCAGCCCACTTGCTTATCAAGCCAAGTAATCCTTAGCTCCGCAAATAAATAGGGCCCAATGGGGCCCTATTCTTTTGACAATATTTGAGTCATTAACCAAGCACGAGCACAGGTAACTTAGAGTGCACAATGACTTCGTGGGTTTCGCTACCCAATAAAACACCTTTGATACCAGTGCGTTTATGAGAAGCCATCACAATCACATCTGCTTTTGCTTTTTTGGCGCCATCTAAAATACCTTCAGCAAGATTTGTATTGGAAATATGCAAGGACTTAGCCTTGATACTTGCGCCAAGGCTGGTTGCTGCCTTTTTGAAAACATCTTTTGCATAGGCTTCACAAACTTTTTGATGCTCTTTTGCAGAGACTCCGTAGCCCATCGAGCTGTCGGAATACACCAAAGGAGGTAATGGATCTGATACGTATACCAAGGTTACGGCAGCGCCATCTGCCTTAGCAAGTTCTGCAACCTTTTTTAAAGACTTTTTGCTGACCTCTGAACCGTCAACCGGTACTAATAAATGCTTAAACATATCTACCCCCTTAAATTGAACTAATAACGTTCTCTTTCTATGATAATACTTATTATTAATCTATAAAAGATCAAAGGGGAACTTAATTGCTCAAGTATCTAGGAATCTACTTTACTTTTTTAATCACCCTCCTTGCGGTGGATTTAACATGGCTTTTAGGAATCGCAAAGAACCTCTATCGCGAGGAAATGGGCGATCTCATGGCTAGCGAACCCAAGCTCATTGCCGGCTTAGCGTTTTACCTTCTCTATGCTTTAGGCGTCTGTATTTTTGTTATTGCGCCTGCACTCTCAAAACAGTCTCTGATCTATGCACTGCAATATGGTGCCCTCTTTGGATTTTTTTGCTACATGACCTACGACCTGACCAATCTAGCCGTCATTCGAGACTTCCCTACGAAATTAGCATTCGTTGATATTGCCTGGGGATCTGTAGTAACAGGTCTCTCTGCGGGATTGGCGTATTGGGTAGGCGATCGACTGTCTTAAAACAAAGATGTTTTTTCATCCCAGAATCCTAGACTCATTTAAGGGCTATAACAGCACCTTATTAACCAAGGATGTTTTAGCAGGCTTAACAGTAGGTGTCGTAGCGCTGCCTTTGGCTATGGCTTTTGCGATTGCCAGCGGGCTTAAACCCGAAGCGGGAATTTTTACCGCCATTATTGCTGGCGGTCTCATTTCACTATTGGGAGGAAGTCGCGTTCAAATCGGTGGACCGGCCGGTGCATTTATTGTGGTTGTATACGGCATTGTTGAACGCTATGGCATCCCTAATTTATTGCTAGCTACAGCAATGTCTGGGGTGTTCCTTTTATTGATGGGAATATTCAGACTAGGAACTCTGGTGCGATTTATTCCGATCGCTGTCATCATTGGCTTTACAAATGGCATTGCCTGCTTAATTGGTCTATCGCAAATCAAAGATTTCTTTGGTTTAAGGATTGAGAAAATGCCTGCTCAATTTTTTCAGTCGATTCACGCTTTATACAACGCAGCAGATACGGTCAACCTTACTGCACTAAGTTTGGCCTGCGGAAGTCTAGCCATCATTATTGGCTGGAAAAAATTCAGAAGCATTTAGGCTGGCTCTGCCATCTTCCAGGCACAGTCGTAGCAATGTTTCTAGCTACTCTCATTACCGCTCTCTTTAACTTGCCAGTCGATACGATTGGTAGTCGATTTGGTGGCATCCCTTCGAGTCTCCCCCATTTTGAATGGATCTCAATTGGTTGGGGCACAGCACAATTTATGGTGATCCCTGCTTTAACACTAGCGCTACTCGGCGCTATTGAGTCTCTACTCTGTGCACGCATTGCCGACAGCTTAATACATGATCGTCACGAATCCAATCAAGAGCTGATGGCACAAGGTATTGCTAATTTAGTGACGCCATTTTTTGGCGGAATGCCCGCAACTGGCACTATTGCCCGGACTGTCACCAATATCGAAAGTGGTGGCAGATCGCCGCTAGCAGGCGTTGTTCATGCCCTTACTTTATTGCTTGTGGTGCTATTTGCTGCTCCTCTGGCAAAAAATATTCCTTTGGCAAGCTTGGCTGCAATCCTAATGTATGTCGCTTGGAATATGGGTGAATGGAAAAAGTTTGTGGACTTAAAACAATTCCGACTACCTTATCAACTCACTATTGTGAGTGTATTTTTGCTCACAGTGATTTTAGATCTTACTGTCGCAGTACAGGTAGGTCTACTCTTTGCCTTTATCACTTTTATCTATCGCATCTCAAGCCTATCACGTTGCGAGCTAGCGGATGCTAGCAACTTCAGTCAACTCGAAAATCAACAGGGTCGTATTGATGCCTATCGAATTTACGGTGCTATCTTTTTTGGAGCAGTCAAATTACTAGAAAAGATTGAAGAAAAATTACCTTCTCAAGTTTTATTAATTGATCTGAAGAATGTAATCTATGTAGATACTTCTGGGATGGAAACTATTACTGGATTAGCGCATCTTTGCAAAATACGTAATATCAAACTGATCATCTGCGGTTTAGAGCATCAGCCTTATGAGATGGCACAGCGTAGTGGTTTCTTACAAACTTTGCCATCAGATTGTCTGTACCCAGATTTACTCTCGGGGATTGCTGCAGCAATACAGCACTAAGCGATATAAATTAATGCCGCCTGCAGTAAATAGTAGTGATAACAAATCGCTTTAATACTGTTTGTCATTACTCATGAACTTGGTTTATCTATCCAGCCATTGCGACGCTCATAAATTACAAAAAGAACTCCCCACATCACAACGGCAACATAAGCCCATACCCAAGCAATTTGAGAAGAACGCGAACCAGAAATATCCAACACAAAACCAAAAATGGCGGGGCCCATTAAGCCACCACCAAATCCCATGAGCGAATGCAATCCCATGGCAGCACCCTTAATATTTTCTTGAGCGCTAATGACCAAGCCGGCCGTTAAGGTAGCAGAGTCAGCCATGATAAAAATGGCATGCCCAATTGCTAAAGCCACAATTAACCACCAGGAGTGGCCTGTGGAGGAAGCAAGCGTAACACCCAGCACTGCACTTGTCAGCATCACAATACAAACCCACTTTTGACGCCCCACTCGCAGAGCAATCTCATTACCCAAAATCGAGGAAGGCACCCCAAAGAAATTGATGACTCCAGCTAGGGTAGTGGCAGCTAGAAAAAAGGATTCCCCAGATGCCGCTGTACAAAATGCAAAGAAAGCCACAAGCCAACTTCGAGAGGCAAATAATTCAAGGGAGTGAGCGGTGTAACCAAAGATAAATCCAGAGGCCTTTTTGTTTTGCAGCACTAACTTCCACTTATCCACTGGAAAGATGTCGCGCAAACGGATTTGGATAGGCCCTTTCCATTGCTCATGCGCAAGTGGCGGTATGAATATCAAGACAATCAGAAATGCAGTAAACGGTCCTAGAGCAATGATGCCAAATACATAGTGCCACCCTAGTGCACTCAATATCCAGCCAGAACATAAATAAGAAAAGCCAGTACCAATTCCAAAGAAGGCCGTATAGAAAGCAATGTGACGTGTCAACTCACCAGACTGAATTCGGTCAGACAAAATTTTAAGGCCTGGCATATAGGTCCCCGCAAGACCTGCACCATTGATTGCCATAAAGAACATCGCTGTCCAAAAATTACTGGCAAAGAGACTCATTCCCAATAATCCAGAGGTCGCAGAAAGACCACCAACCAGATATACCTTACGAGCATCTATGCGATCGGTTAATGCTGTAGCCAGAGGTACGGCAAGCATATAACCAAAGAAGAAAGCACTAGCAATCAAGCCTGATTGAAGATTACTTAAATGCCATTCCTCTTGTAAAGGGGTGAGGACAACAGCATAACAGGCGAAACCCAATAAAGCACAGGTTTGCGCCATAAGCATAAGAGGGGTATAGCCAGCCGATCGAAAGCGCATAAAGTATCAGTAAAAACGTGAACCTATTCTACTCGCCCAAGCCCTCCAAGACCCGCTACACTAATGAAAAGAAGATGGAGACAAGATGAAAAAAATACGGATTCTGAGCTGCTACATTGGTCTTATCCTTGGCTTTACCAGCACTCTAGTATTAGCTGATAACTACCCCTCAAAACCCATTAAGGCTATTGTTCCATTTGCACCCGGTAGTGCTACCGATCAAATTGGACGAGCATTCGCAGCCAAAATGGCCGAGTCTCTCGGTCAAGCTGTTGTCATCGAAAATCGCCCTGGCGCAAACGGCATGATTGGGGCAGACGTAGTGGCCAAATCTCCTGCCGATGGATATACCCTTTTATTTGGCACGAATAGCACTAATGCAGCGCTCAAAAGTTTGGTCAAAAATTTACCGTACAACCAAGACACTGCATTTACGCCAATTGGTTACTTTGGTTCAGTGCCACTCATCGTCGCAGTCAATAATGATCTTCCGGTGAAATCTCTCAATGGTTTTGTCTCCCTAGCAAAAGCGGATCCTGGAAAAATCACCTTTGCTTATGCCAGTACATCACAACGGGTTTCATCAGAAATGTTAGCCAATGCTACTGGCATCAAAATGACTGGCGTCTCTTATAAGGGTGGCCCCAATGCCATGACCGATTTAATTGGTGGTCAAGTCAATATGTTTACTGCTGACTTTGCAGTAACCTTGCCTCAAGTGCAAGCAGGAAAAATTCGTGGTCTAGCAGTGACCTCACTCAAGCGCTCGCCTGCTATTCCAGAGTTACCTACCGTGAACGAAGCATTAGGAATCAAGAACTATGAATTGATTGCTTTCTTTGCAGCCTTTGGTCCTGCCGGCATGCCCAAAGATGCGGTGATGAAGCTCAATAAGGCTATCAATGATGCTGCTAAATCTAAAGATTTAACTGAGCGATTTGCTTCGATAGGTTTCGAATCTCAACCTGGAACGCCTGAGGCACTCGGTCAAAAAATCAAGTTTGAAACTACCAAATGGGCGCAAGCTATTAAAGCAGCTGGCATGGAAGCAGAGTAATTTACTGCTGACTACGATGCGGTGAGTCTTGAAAACCGTTTGATCTATAAGTGAGGACTAAGGTATCGCGATAGCCATAGTCTGCCAGTGGCTGAATTGGCGTGGATTCATGGATCATGCGCTCATCATTCATGAGGAGTAATGACCAGGGTTGCGTCAAAGTAAAGCGTAAACCAGCAGAGCCTTTAGCATCGAATATCCTGGTCTCACCACCTTTGATACCAACCCGATCTAGTAAAAATACAGCGACAAAATCTACGCCATCACGGTGCGCCCCCTCTGGCGTTGGGCGACCAATTCCATCAGTGGTATCAATCCGAAATTGATGGGCTTCCACAAACCAAGTAGTGACGGGCTTTATGCTACTGAATACATTTGCCAAGCCAAGTAGTGCAGCCTGCCATGCTGAATCATCAAGGACATTTGCCTGAATAGGTTCAAACCAACGCTCAAGGCCGCCATGTAATGCGTTGTAGTCAAGCGACTGCCAATGCGCACGATGAGGCACTAAAGTCAGTGCATTATTTTTAATCTCGTAACTGGCGTGACGACGAAAACGATAACGACCGCCATCCTTGAGATAAGGGTCACGTGGTAAGCCTTCCCAATACTGAGTGAGATTCTGTAAATTAACTAAAGGGGCTTTACTAAGCTCTGCAACCGTTTCAGCAGATACTACTGCAAAGCCATCATTCTGCAGAGCCTGCGGGATGTCTTGAGCTGGAGTTAATGCAGGAGATAAATGGGCTGAAGTCATCGTTTCATTTTAGGGCAATCAGCCACCAGAGATTAATCCAGCTGCGCACCTGATGCCTTCACGATTTTTGCCCATTTAGCCAACTCCTCCTTGAGCAGGCTACTGAGCTTTGCTGGTGGTACGGGACTTAAATCTAAACCTTGCGCAATCAACTTCTCACGCACATCTGGCTTAGCCATCATCTTATCCATTGCCACCTGAATCTTCTTCACCGCGTCTGCTGGCGCACCAATCGGTACAAATAAAGCGACCCACACTTCGCCTACGCAATCAGGATAGGTTTCTGCAATGGTTGGAATTTCTGGGGCAGCACTAGAACGTTTAGCCGAACTAATTGCAATAGCTTGCAGCTTGCCCGCCTTGATGTAATTTAAGGCAGATGGCAGGCTAGCAAATGCCAGTGGTACCTGACCTCCCAAAACGTCATTAATTGCCGGTGCTACACCTTTATAAGGAATGTGCTGCATATCCACACCTGCGCTGGTATTGAGCATCGCGCCCAAGAGATGGCTGATAGTTCCATTGCCAGCAGATGCATATGAAAGTTCACCGGGTTTCTTCTTAGCAGCAGAAATCACATCAGCGAGTGTTTTGTAAGGAGAGCCAGGTGGTGACACTAAAACGTAAGGCGTAGCCCCAATATAGTAGAGAGGAACAAAATCATTGATTGGATCAAAGCCAGGATTTTTATAGAGGGCAGGATTAATCGCTTGTGCACTATTAATCGTGAGCAACAAGGTATAACCGTCTTTTGCTCCACGCGCCACACTTTGCGTACCAATATTACCGCCAGCACCAGGTCTATTTTCAACGACTACTGAAGAGCCAATAGCATCTCCAAAGGCCGGTGCAATTAAGCGAGCAACAATATCATTCGTGCCGCCAGCCGCCTGTGGCACAACCAATGAAATTGGCTTATTAGGGTAAGGCTGGGCAATCGCCAATGAAGATAGTAAGAGCCCGATGAGTAGGCCTGCTAAAGCAGTGTATTTTTTATACATATTGTCTCCGTTAAGCATATAGCTGTTTTAAGCGAGCTCTGACATCCCCAACATGTCCCTTGAGGTCATACAGCTCTTTTGAATCCATCATAGATACTTTGATGTTACCCACCCGCCTTTCAATTGCCTCAAGATCTTTCATATTTTTATCTTTGAGATCTGGGTTAAAGGCGTTTTTCTCAAGCTCTCGTAGCTCTGCGTAGACTTGCGCGAGCTTCAGTCGTAGTAAAAAGTTTTTAGCTGACGGAATATAAGTAAATAAGGGAATAAAAATCACCAGTAGCGGGATCACAATCTTGACGAAGCGCCCGACCCATACTGCTGTCCAAAATGGGAGATGGCGGTGCAAGAAAGATGGTCCATCTTTTAAGTAAATTTCAGCATCTACATGCAGTGGAAAGTCCATGCCAATACTAGAAGGAAACTCTCCTGGCTTTTGTAAACGTGAATAAGACTTCAAAATATCGTAAGAGGCACTGAGCAATAGGGAGATCATTGCGGGACTCACATTGTCATGCGCCACTAAAGTGGCTGTCGGCGCAATCACCTGAATCTCCTGGCGAGGGAGATCGTATTCAATACTAAGCAGACCGCGTGGAACACTGACTTTAGACAAATAAGTTAAGTTACGAGTGTATGCATCTGCCTGATCAAAGCTCATTAAACGAATGCCTGGGATTTTGTAGAACTTTTCTAAAATCGGGGCTTCGGCAGCGGCCACAATAAATGCTGCGTCTAGTTCCCCACTATTGAGTTTTGCCAAGGCCTCATCCGGCTTTAATTTTTGCGCAGAAAATTCATTTTCAGAAATGCCGCTAATTTTTAAGAGGGCTGTACTAAGCGCTAGTGTGCCACTACCCTCATTACCGATGGCAACACGCTTACCCTTTAACTGCCCCAAAACCTGCAGTCTTCCGCCATCATTTTTAAATCCTGGCTCCCGGTACCAAACCCAAACAGGTTCATAGAACATTCCTGCGACAGAAACTAAATTGGGATATTTACTAACATCTGCAACACCACCTTGAACCATCGCAAAGTTCACGCCAGACTTGGGGTCACTGAGTAAGGCTAAATTATCGATCGTTCCACCCGTAGTTTTGACTTCTAAATTCACACCGTCGGCTGCAAGCCCCTTCTTTAAGCGCTCACCAAACTGGTAATACAAGCCCGTTGGAAAACCGGTAGCCATTTCAATTGCTTTGGGTGGCGGAGGCACCAGAATCCACAAGACAGCAAAAATAGAAATCAGCAGTATGCAAAAACCAATAGCAATTGCTATGGGATTGTAAATTTTTTGTTTTAGAGAATTCATAAGGCCTCTATGGTGTATTGCTTGCGGCTAACTGCCACCCTATCAATTTATTGGCGAACTTGATCGACTAATAGCTTAACTTGATTGGATCCGACTTTAACGGTTTGAACTGCAGAGATCAAATCTCCTGCCTCAGCCCTAGCCATGCCCGTTTTAGAAATTCTCACTTCAATAGACACTTCGGATAGCTTTGAGATAGGCGCGCTTGGATTCATGGCCAAGGCATCAGTTAAAGCAAAACTCATCGGAAATTCAGTCACAGGCGCTTTCAGTACGGCAACTGGCATCCGTTCGCCCAATGGGCGTGCGATTACCAGCACTATATCGCCAGGATTCACTTTAGATTTAAGGCCAGCAACGATCTCAATCTTTCCACTAACGCCCTTACTACTAACAACCGCAGTATTGGCGCCCACTAAACCACCTTTAGAGCGTGCCTCGCTAATAGAACTCTCAATCGCCCGCGCCTCTTCAGAGCCTGGCGGCAATTGTTGAGCCAGCTTTTCCCAAGTTTGCACTGCCACCTTGTAATTGCCACTAGCAAAGGAGGCTGTTCCCGAAAGCCAAAGTGCCAATAAATTCTTGGGGTCGAGTTTTAAAGCTTGATTGATCAGTTGCAATGGCTTTCCTGAGAAGTTGCCGTTTGCATTGGCCACCAAGGTATCTGCATACTCTGCCAGAAGCTCTGGATCATTGTTGATAAAGCTGCCTGCGCGACCATATGCCTTTGCGGCATCCTCATTGCGCCCCAAGATTCGATAGGAACGCCCTAACATTGCCCAACCCTGTAGGTTATCTGGATCTTTTTCCATCTTGAGGGCAAAATCGGCAACCATTTTTTCAACGCCCACCTGGCTCATGGGTTTTTGATCGCCCTGTTGAGCAATACGAACAACATCGCCCAAGGAAAAATACAAGCCAGAAGATAGCAGCACAATAAAGGCGCAAACACCGATGACTACTTTTTTAGTAGAGCCCATGACTGCCTTGTCATCTTCTTCATTGGTATCTTGAAAAAGACGCTGACGCATTTCTGCATGGCTCATCTCGTACTCTTGCGCATTAATCGTTCCAGCAGCTTTCTCAGCCCCTAATTTATCAAGCTCTTCACGATAAATCGCAGCATTCATCTGGCGGCGAGAGGTACCCTCATTTTTTCCTGAGAAGATAAATGGTCGCAGCAATAAAAACAATACCAGCGCAAGCAATAAAAAGGCAGGGATGAAGAAACTAGCCATGAATTCCATCCCGATCATTTTTGCCAAGTGTATTTAATAAGGCATCGATTTTTTGATTGTCTGCTTCAGATAGCACCTTAGTCGCAGCCATCGCATTTCGACGGCGCAAGTAAGACATTAAGAAGGCGATGCCAATGGCTAAGATCACAAATGGTCCAATCCACAGCAGCCAAGTAATGGGCTTTACCGGTGGGCGATACAAAACAAAATCGCCATAGCGCTCAACCATAAAAGCACGAATTTGCTCATCGCTCTTACCCTCTTTAATGAGGGTGCGGATTTCTCTGCGAAGATCATTTGCCAAATCCGAACGGGAGCCAGCTAAAGATTCATTTTGACAAACCAGGCAACGCATTTCTTCAGAGATACTGATAAGACGTTGTTCTGTTACCGGATCATCAGCCAATGGTGCGGCATCATTTGCATAAGCGGCATGCAAATACAACACTGACGCGAGCACTAAAAAAATAGATTTCATGATTTTTTCAGCTCGGCCAATAAAGGGTAAATCTTTTGGTTCAAAATAAGCGGGGTTAGCGGACCAATATGCTTAAAGCGAATTACGCCCGCTTGATCAATCACGTAAGTTTCAGGAACACCATACACACCATAATCAATACCCACTCGGCCGTTGGCATCGAATGCAGAAAGCATATACGGATTACCCTGTCTTTCTAACATCACTAGAGCGTCTTCACGTTTATCTTTGTAATCAAGACCAATCAAGGGTGCCTGTCCAGACTTTGCTAGTTCCACCAAGACAGGATGTTCTTCTCTACAGGCTACACACCAAGAAGCCCAAACATTCAAGATCCAAACTTGACCCTTCATGCTTGCTGGTGAAAATGTTTTATTCGCTTGCGCTAACTGAGCAATTTCAAAAGCGGGCGCAGGCTTATTAATCAAAGGGGAAGGAACTTCATGCGGATCACGATTAAGACCAATAGCCAAAAAGATCACGAGCACCACAAACAGCAATAAAGGTATTAAAAATTTAGCCTTCATGGTGTCGCTCTTCTTAAGCTCATTCGATAGCGCTTATCGGAGATGGCGAGAATGCCGCCTAAGGCCATAAACAAACAACCACCCCAGATCCAATCTACGAAGGGCTTGTAATAGACCCGCACAGCCCAAGCTTGATCGTCTATCGCCTCACCCAAGGAAACATAAATATCTCTGGTTAAACCCACATCAATAGCAGCCTCAGTCATCGGCATCGTAGAGGAAAAATAGCTCCGCTTTTCTGGATAGAGGGTTGCTTCAGTGCTACCGTTCTTAGTTAATAAGAATGTGCCACGCATGGCTTGATAATTCGGGCCGGGCACCTTATTAACACCAACGAGCTGAATCTGATAACCGCCCACACTGACAGTATCACCAGCCAGCATGCGTACATCTTTTTCTTCCTGATAGGCACCAACCATCGTGACCCCAATAACAAAGATCGCGATACCCAAGTGAGCAACTTGCATTCCAATAAATGAACGGGTTGGTTTACCCAGCTTTGCTTGTCGAGCGATTTGCATGCACCCAGAAGCAATCACCCAAAAAGCCAACAAGAAACCAAGCCCAGCGAGCCAAGTAAATTCACCCATCATCAAAGGAATACCTAAACCAGCTAGAACTGCAACCAAGCCAGCGAGCCATAAACGCTTGATCACTGTCAGAAGATCAGTATTTTTCCAATGGGTCCACGGGCCAATACCCATGAGCACTAATAGTGGAATCATGATCGGCACAAATACGCTATTGAAATAAGGAGGGCCTACTGAAATCTTTCCTAAGTGGAGAGCATCAATTAATAAAGGATAGAGAGTGCCCAACAATACTGATCCTGCTGAAACCACCAAGAACACATTGCCTAATAAAATAAAGGTTTCTCGAGAACTCAAACTAAATTTGCCGCCCAAGGTATTTTTAGGAGCGCGCCACGCATACAAAGCCAATGAAGAGCCGACGACAAGTGATAAGAAAATCAAAATAAAGATACCGCGCCTTGGATCAGTCGCAAATGCGTGAACTGAAGTCAATACGCCTGAGCGCACCAAGAATGTCCCCAACAAGGAGAGTGAGAAAGCAGTAATCGCAAGCAGTACTGTCCAACTCTTAAAGCCACCGCGCTTTTCAGTTACCGCCAAAGAATGCAATAAAGCAGTGCCAACCAGCCATGGAATAAATGAAGCATTTTCCACAGGATCCCAGAACCACCAACCGCCCCAACCTAATTCGTAATAAGCCCACCAGGAACCCAATGCAATACCAAGCGTCAGAAATACCCATGCAGCAGTTGTCCAAGGGCGTGACCACCGTGCCCATGCGGCATCTAATCTACCGGACAGCAAAGAGGCTATGGCAAAGGCAAACGCTACCGAGAAACCAACATAACCCATATACAACATCGGTGGATGAAACACCAAGCCCGGATCTTGTAATAAAGGATTGAGCGAGCGACCGTCTTGAGCTGCAGGCAATAAGCGCTCAAATGGATTAGAGGTAGTTAATACGAACAATAACAATCCACTGGTTACTAAACCCAATACGCCAATCACTCTAGCAACCATGAACTCGTCTAAGGCTTTAGAGAGTTGAGCTACTAAAATAGTCCAGGTACTCAATAAGAAGATCCAGAGCAATAAAGAGCCTTCATGACCACCCCATACAGCACCCAAGCGATAGATGACCGGCATTTGCGAATTGGAATGCTCAGCAACATACAGTACTGAAAAGTCATTCGCATAAAAGCTCCATGCCAAAATGACGAAGGCAGTTGCCAAGAGCATGAAGACTGTCTGGGCAGCAGGTCTAGCGAGAACTAAGAGTTCTCGGCGACCATAATGAGCGCCTACTAGCGGTAAGACCCCTTGAATGAGGGCGATACACAAAGCCAAAATGAGCGCGTAATGCCCAAACTCAGGAATCATTTATTGCTTCCATTTTTTTGCGCTTGCTCTAGGGCATGCTTTGCTTCGGGAGGCATATAGTTTTCATCATGCTTTGCTAGCACTTCACTAGCAACAAATTCACCATTGGGATTAAGACGACCTTGGATAACTGCGCCCTTACCCTCTTTAAATAAATCTGGCAGGATTCCGGTATAGGACACGGGAATATCTTTCACAAGATCAGTAATCACAAAGTGAACTGTCAAGCCATCGCGCTTTACAGAGCCATCCTTAACCATGCCACCAATGCGAAAGGCTTGGCCTTGTGGCGCCTTACCAGCAGCCACTTCGCTTGGGGTGACATAAAGTGCAATATTGCTATTGAGCGCATTCAAAATCAACATTGCAGCGCTGCCAATAACCACTAAGGCAGCAACAATCATGAGTGCACGTTTATATCTAGGCTTCACTGACTACTTTCTTGATCAAACTGTTCTGCTAAACGCTCTTGCTGAAGTCTGCGAATAATTGCTTTTTTGCAGACCCGAATACTCATAGGCTCCCACAATAAAACCGCTGCACAAACACCAAAACTACTCCATACATAGAGTGCGTAGCCACCCATTGCAAAAAACTCTGCTGGACTATTCCACATTAGCTTTTCACCTCTTCTAATTGTCTCACCCAATCCGTATGGGCTTCACGCTCCAGAATAATGGTGCGGACGCGCATCAAGCCTACTGCAATGGAGTACATCCAGAAGCACAGAGTCATTAATAACATTCCTAGCAACATGGTCTGTGCCATGGCTGGGGCCTTAGTCAAAGACACTGAGGCGCCTTGATGGAGGGTATTCCACCACTTCACTGAAAAATAAATAATGGGCACATTGACCACACCGACCAAAGCCAAAATCGCGCCCGCTTTATCTGCTCTGCGCGGATTATCGATTGAAGCCTGTAAGGCAATGAAACCTAAATAGAGGAATAACAAAATCAGCTCTGAAGTGAGGCGTGCATCCCATACCCACCAAGCACCCCACATGGGCTTACCCCAGAATGCACCTGTCCACAAGGATAGAAAAGCCATCCAAGCACCAATGGGTGCTAGCGCTTGTGCCATCATGGCTGATAGGCGAGTATTAAAAATCAGCCCTAAACCTGCCCATGCTGCCATCACTACGTAGATGAACATCGACATCCAAGAAACTGGCACATGAACAAAGATAATTCGATAGCCCTGGCCTTGAACAGCATCCACTGGTGCCACAAAGAAACTGACCCAAAGACCGGCTACCCCAAAGATAGCAGTCAATACCCAAAAGAGTGGAATCAGCTTTCCCGCTAACGGATAAAAGGTACTGGGGCTTGATAACTTAAACCAGTTCATCAGGCGGTTATTAGAAAAATTATTTGTATCAGTCATTCAATCGCAATCTTTACAGCGGTAGCACTAACCCAAGGGACAAATGCTAAAGCCAAAATCAATAAAGCGCCCAACAAGGAAAAATGTCCAGAAGTCCCTAGTCCCACACTACTGGCATATACTGCCCCAGCGCCAAAAATCAGCACGGGAATATAGAGGGGCAGGATCAACAAACTCATCAATACGCTCCCACCCCGGACACCCAGAGTTAAGGCTGCGCCAATAGAGCCCAATAGCGAGAGTACCGGGGTGCCCAGTAACAAAGTTCCCATTAATACATAAAGGGAGCTTGGATCAAGATCAAACTGAATCCCAATCACTGGCGCCAAAATGACCAATGGCAAGCCACAAACAAGCCAGTGCGCAATGATTTTCCCAGCAATCAATAAAACCATCGGCTGCGGTGAGAGAACGATTTGCTCTAAAGCCCCATCAGCGTAATCGGCCGCAAACATCCGATGCAAGCCCAGTAAGGTGGCCAACAAAGCAGCAACCCAGATTACGCCTGGAGCGATTTTGCGAAGGAGTGCGGCATCCGCACCAATGCCCAAAGGAAACAAACTTGTCACCACGACAAAGAAAAATAATGCCGTCAGCACCTCACTCTTGCGACGCATTACCAAGAGCAAATCTCGTTGAATCATGGCAAATAAGGCGCTCATAAGTCCAGCACCTTCACATGAGGGAGGTTTATAGCCTGGTGGCTCGTCAGCACTAGCAAACCACCAGTAGCAAGATGCTCAGCAATCAAGTTTTCTAGTTCAGCAACTGCATTGCTATCTAAGGCATTAAATGGCTCATCCAAAATCCATAGACGCGCTTGACGCGTCAACATCCGCGCCATGACGACTCTGCGCTTTTGTCCTGCTGATAAATAATGCACTGGTAAATTTTCACGGCCACGCAAACCAAAACGCCACAAAGCAGCCAATGCCTGATCAAGAGAAAGCTTGACATCATCGAGTGCCGCATACATTTGCAAATTTTCAAGAGCGCTTAACTCTTCTTTGAGCGCATCACGATGACCTAAAAATAATAATTCGCGATGATAGTGAGCTGGCTCAGAAAAGATGGATTGTGTATTCCACAACACTTCACCAGACTCAGGCTTAGATAAGCCAGTCAAGAGACGCAATAGACTCGTTTTACCAACCCCGTTTTCACCACGAACATGCAGGCAGTCACCAGCAACAAGCCGAAAACTCAGACCAGAAAATAAGCTTCTGTCGCCACGCACACAGGCCAAAGCGCGTGCTTCAAGCGCTTGACTAGATTGACTGGAAGTTGGGGAAAGATGGGCTGTCATGAGTGTTTTGGCATGAATCAAACCGCCAAGCGCATTGTCCAAGAGCCCCTACAGGCTGTCAAACGTATAGAAAGGGGTTTTTGAGAATAATCTCTTTTAATTCAATTGCTTACGAGATTATAAGCGGAGTTTAACGGCAAGTCTCTAAATGCCTAAAACGCTATTCTGGCTTGATACCTGCGCTTTTAATAATTTTCCCCCAGCGGGCTGACTCTTTCTTTTGGAAGGCCCCAAATGCTTCAGGTGTCATAGCGTAATACTTGGCACCCTCAGACTCCAACTTTTTTTGCACCGCTGGCTGCTGCATAATTTTGCTCACATCATCATGCAGTTTTTTGACGATAGCGGGTGGCGTTCCTACTGGCGCAAATAGACCAATCCAATTTTTAACATCAAAACCGGGAAGGGTTTCGCTAATGCTCGGTAAATCGGGCATTGATGGATCTCTAGTGGCACCAGTCACTGCCAAGCCCCGCAACTTATCACTCTTCACATATGGAAGAATGGTGGGCATGGTTGCAAACATGACTTGAGTTTGCCCACCGATTAAATCGGTAATCGCCAAGGCATTTCCTTTGTACGGAATATGCGTCATGTCTACCTTAGCAGTCATTACAAAAAGCTCTCCTGCTAAATGACTAGCAGTTCCAATACCCCCTGAACCATAAGATACTTTTCCTGGGTTCGCTTTTAAATAGGCAATCAGCTCACTCACATTTTTCACCGGAAGACTTGGGTTAACAGCCAACAAACCTTCAGCATCGAGAACAAAAACTACTGGAACAAAATCTTTCAGCGGGTCGTACGGCATATTTTTTACGAGGTAAGGATTAACTGCATGCGTACCGATACTTCCCATAATTAAGGTGTAGCCGTCAGCTGGAGACTTGGCAACAAAGTCAGCGCCAATATTGCCACCGCCACCCGTCTTGTTCTCAACAATTACTGGTTGACCATAAGACTCGCTTAATGCTTGCGCGATGATGCGTGAGAAACCATCAGCGATTCCACCAGTAGCAAACGGTGAAATAATTTTAATTTGACGATTGGGGTAATTTGCTCCTTGCGCACAAGCAAGTTGAGCGCTCAAAAACGTTAATCCCAGAACACAGGCTAGTGCAATTTTTTTCACGTTCAATTTCTTAAGAAGATTGATTCAGGGGTGCGGGTGCCAAACCCTGTACTTGATATTTCTGAATCAAATTAGCGACCAAACCCGTACTAATAAATTCCTCTACACAGGCAGTTAAAAATTGAACTGCCTCATGATTGGCATTCTGGGTTGCAATCGCTTGTTGGATTCCAGTAAATTGGCCATCGAGAACCCGTAATCCAGGAATTTTCTGAGCGGCAGTTATGAGACCTGTTTTCAAGCCTGCTAATGCATCGAGCTTTTCATTCACAAATAAATCATTGCTTGCTTGAATGCTGTCAGCATGAACCAAGGTGGCATGTTGCAGATTACGCTGCAGCCAAAGATCGTAGGCGCTCTTAAAAAAAGAGGCGATGCGGATCCCTGGCCGGTCTACTTGTGACACATTGTGAATAGGCGAATTGTCCAATACCAGATAGGTTGCCTCCAACTCAACGTAGGCAGGCGTGAAGGTCACTTTTTTAGCGCGCGCAGGATCTGAGCCCAACAATACAATTCCACACTTTCCACTGGCAGCAGATTCAACCACCTCATCCTGAGTTTCAAGACCAACGAGTTTGAGCTCAACATCTAAGCGTTTGGCAATCTCACGACAGATATCTGGGGCGATGCCAGTAGGCTCACCCGAATGTGAGCGCCCAGTCACTAGCAAAAAGTTTCCAAGATAGACTGCGGCCGAGAGAACGCCGTGAGGAGCAAGTTGACTCCTCACTTCAGGCGAGATGAAATTCAAGAAAATCCTATCTGCTATGAATGCGATTTAAAACTGGACTGTTTCACCTTCTGTCATCGGAACAATCTTGATATTGCTTCCCTTCATCGCCGCCTGGAATTCAGCAAGCGTTCCTTTTGTCATCGGATTGGAGTTGTAGTGCATTGGAATCACCATCTTAGGTTTGATCCAAGTTTTTAATGCATAAGCCGCATCGTCCGGTGCCATAGTGAAGTTACCACCAATCGGAATCAACACTAAATCTGGTTTGTAGTGTTCGCTGATGAACTTCATATCGCTAAATAAACCGGTATCGCCCATATGCCAAATCTTGAAACCATTTTCAAGTTCAATGATGTAGCCCATTGCTTCGCCTGCGGGATGTGATTCCATCTTTTCAGTAGCCGGATTTTTCCAGACCAACAAAGAGGAGTGCTCAGCCTGAACTGCAGTTACCTTTACACCTGGCAATGGAGTTACACGACCAGTTTTATTAAAACGCCAGCCGAGATCAGCAGGCAAGATCCCTAATGTAATTAATGGTGTCACCATATCAGCAGGTCCGTACAACTTAGTGTTATTTGCTTTAGCTACTGCGGGTGCATCACCAATATGGTCTACGTGCGCATGAGTTACCAATACCAAATCAATTGGGCCAATTGCAGCTAAATCATTTTTGTACTGTGGGGGAGTTTTTGGTCCGCCAGTAATCCACGGGTCAATCAAAATCATCTTGCCTTGAGGAGACTTAATCCGAAAACCGGCCTGACCGAACCATAAAAGCTCTGTCTTGCCTTGTGCGCCTGCGCTTGTAGCAGTTTGAGCCAAAGCAAGGCTACTGCCAACCAAAAATATTGGCAGTAATAAAGCATTTGCAATCGTTTTCTTAAATGAAGCGCTTCCCATGGTTTTGTCTCCTAAGATCTTTTATGTGAATAAGAAAACTATATCCGAAATTGGGTATCAGGGCTGAGCAAGTCTCTTATACGGCACTGCACCAATTCTTAGGGCCAAATACTTTGTATTTTTGTGACAAGCGTGCTTTGATACAAATGAAAAGCCCCGTAAGAACGGGGCTTGTGCTAATCAACTTCTACTTCCACTTAAGGAATCATCACAATGGCGCCAGATACTTTTCTGCCTTCAGCGGCACGATGTGCATCAGCCGCCTGCTCTAGTGGGAACTTCGCACCGATCTGCACTTTGACATAACCCTTAGCAATGGCATCGAATACCGCTTTAGCGTTCTCTTGCAACAACGCATGAGTCGCGTTATGAGGAAACACTGATGGTCTTGTTAAGAATAGGCAACCTTTTTTATTAAGAATCTCTGGCTGAATTTCAGGGGCAGGACCGGAAGCGGCACCAAAGAGTGCAAGCGTACCAAAAGGGGCTACGCAATCTAAAGAGCCTAAGAAGGTATCTTTAGCCACAGAGTCATAAACCACATTGGCTTTTTTGCCACCGGTCGCCTTCAATACTTCCTCCACCCAATTGGCATTGGAGTAATCGACAACAGCATCACATCCCGCTGCCTTAGCTGCAGCAACTTTTGCTTGAGAACCAACTGTGCCGACCACAAAAGCACCCAAACCTTTTGCCCAGCCAGCCAAAATTTGGCCAACACCACCAGCAGCAGCATGTACCAATACGATGTCACCGGCTTTCACTTTGTAAGTCTTTTGCACAAGGTATTGAGCAGTCATAGCTTTAAAGAAGACTGCAGCAGCAACTTCATCTGAAACATTGTCGGGCACTGGGACTAATTTATCAGCAGCGACATTGCGTGCACTAGCGTATGCACCAATACCTGCATTCATATACATGATACGGTCGCCTACTTTTAAACCAGTGGCACCCTCACCCAAAGACTCAACCACACCAACAGCCTCATGACCAAGACCCGTAGGTAATTCAAGCGGGTAAAAACCAGAGCGCTGATAAATGTCGATGAAATTAAATCCAATCGCTGTCTGACGAATCTGCACTTCGCCCTTTGCTGGTGGAGGTAATTCTTTATCAATCACTTGAATGACGTCTGCGCCACCCAGTTTATCCAGACTCACTACTCTTGCTTTTGTCACATGTCACCTATTTGTATTTGTTATGAGAAAAAATATCATACAACAAGGGCGTTTTCTTCTATCACTGCCCAAGTACTGTCTCCCAACTTCTTCACTGCCATGGCATATGTCCAACCATCCGGAATGCCACAGCTCCACTCTTTAGGTCCATTCTGTATCAAAACGTTCGTTGAATTTCTGCTGTCGTAATACAGGTGGTAAATTTTTCCATGAATGGGATTGAAGCTAAATTTTGCACTGTGCACCATCTCTGTTGCATCGAGCCTTGCCTGCAAGGCCCTCGCCTGCTTCATCAACACCTCAGCCTGCTCCATGATGCGCTCGTACTCTTGCTTGGCATTTTGACGTGCCACATTTACTGCTTTATCTTTTTCTTCGACTACTTTGATAGGGGCGAAAACAGGGGCGCCAACCTCCATTGGGTATTCGATACCCGCGTGTCTTGCTGGGTCGGTGTCTTCGATTCTCATTGCTTGCCCGTGAAATCTGGTTTTACTGCAAAATTGGTTTTAGTCAGCGATATTGACCGAGAAAGTGTGACACAAAAAGGGAAATTTTGCCGAGAGGTAAAGCAAGCTATTGAATACAGCAGCTACAAACACTAATAAGGAAAGAATTAATGAGTAATGATGTCGCCCTTAACGTTTTAGGGCAGCCCTTGGTTCCCTGTTCTTTTGATCCTCTAACCGGATTCTTGAGGGATGGATGTTGCAAAACCAACTTGGAGGATGTGGGTAGTCATCTAGTCTGCGCAATTGTGAATGATGACTTTTTGCAATTTAGCCTCAGCCGTGGCAACGATCTCATTACACCCATGCCTGCATATCGCTTTCCTGGTCTTGTTGCAGGAGACCAATGGTGTCTATGCATCAACCGCTGGCTCGAAGCAGTAGAGGCTCATTGTGCACCTTTAATTAAATTAGAGAGCACCAACATCAAAGCCTTAGAAAAAGTATCCCTAGATTTTCTAGAGCAATATTCCAGCGATATTTAGAGACTTCCTAGAAAGCGTCTTTGAAAGCTTATTACTCAGACCATTTTGTATTACCACTGCCATCGGGACATCGCTTTCCAATGGAGAAGTATTCCCGCTTGCGGGATTTAGTCGGCTCGCTTGCTAAGCTGGAGTTACTTGAAGCACCTGCCGCAAGCGATACACAACTTCTCTATGCACATGACCCGAGCTATCTTCTGAAAGTCATCGAGGGCAAACTGAGTCCTGAAGAGCAAAGAGAGATTGGCTTTCCTTGGAGCGAAAAAATGGTGGAACGCTCACGACGTTCCGCAGGGGCCACTATCGCTGCAGCAAAGACTGCTATAGGTGAGGGCATGTCTGGGAATCTTGCTGGAGGCACACACCACGCCTACCGTAATCTTGGCAGCGGGTTTTGCGTATTTAATGACTCCGCAGTTGCCGCTCGCACACTCCAAAAAGAAATCAGCCCGCACCTCAAGATCGCCATTATTGATTTAGATGTTCATCAGGGTAATGGCACCGCATCTATTCTTCAGCACGATGCCTCTATCTTTACTCTCTCGATACATGGAGAAAATAATTTTCCCTTCAAAAAGGAAAGTAGCGATCTTGATCTGGGTCTTGCTGATGGATGCGATGATCAAATCTATCTTCAATCCCTCAATCAATGCCTCGACAAATTAGACTCTCGCTTTAAAGCAGACTTTGTTATTTACCTTGCAGGAGCTGATCCTCATGAAGGAGATCGCTTGGGCAGACTCAAGCTCAGCAAAATAGGTATGCGTCTCAGAGATGAAACGATCTTTCAATACGCCCTAGATAAACAAATACCCCTGGCATTCTCGATGGCTGGTGGTTATGGTAAGGAAATCGAATCTACCGTCGAGATTCATTTTCAAACCATCCAAACCGCACTTCACTTCCAACAGCAATATTAGCGTCAGGGCTGTTTTGAACACCCCTTCTAAGACTTCTTCTTGGAAGCACCTTGAGCAGTCGTCAAACTAGTCATACTCTCGACGCTTTTTTCAAAATGACTAAATGAATCTGCCATAGCAGCACGGACTAATTCGAAGTTTTGCAGAGCGTTATTAAACGAGGTTTTAAATACCGAAACATACGCTTCACTACCAGCGGGTGCATTGTTAGTAGCATCATTCACAAAATGAATGAGGTCCGTCTTGGAATCCTGAATCATCACTTCCGCGATATCTGCCATTTCTTTATTACCACTTCTCAATACATCCAGTAGCTGTTGGTGATAATGAGCCACCTCTTTAGCAGCATCTTGCAACACTTCAGCATGAACAAAGTCAAAAGCTGTTTTAGGATCCTGAGCTTTCATTAACTCAGCAACCCGTTTCTGAATAAGCCCTGCAAACTCTTCAGTAGCCTTTTGATTGATTTGTGCAATCGCTTGCGCACTCTCCATGGCTACGCGACCGACAACCCTACTTGCATCAATAGCCTTTTGTGGACTTTTGCTCATAACAACCCCTTTCAGTGAGAGAGACGCGATGGATATTGACACCAATCTACTCTCGTTTTGGGGTCTTGCTATAGAGAAATACCAGTAGATCCCAGCATAGGCTTTAGTGCTTATTTTGCTGCGGGGACCTTACTCGTCAGGCTCTTGAGCGTAGCGGCGTCATTCAACTGCTGATCCACTAGATATAAGGTGCCGCCATAGTTAGCCTGCAAGTCATAGCCGGAGAGACCAACTGTATAAAAGGTGATATCTGGGTTGAAAGAGCGAATCGTTCCACCAGAGCCTGCTGAAAAATTAGCATCCACATCGATACCGCCTTTTTGCCCGTCAATCGATGTTAATAAAAATTGGTCAATTGCTGCAGTCGTTTTAAAAACCACAATTTGATATTGATCTTGATAGCCTGCACCCAATCCTTCACCTGTTTTTAAAGCCTGCATAAATACTGGCTCTTTGCGACGTTTGTCATATAAGACGCCCTCACCCCGCGCCACTACGATCAAGACAACATTCACATTGGTCGTGCTAAAGACGGCATAGCCCGGTGCCTTTTCAATATCTTCTTTTACTTTAGGGTTTTGTTTGATCAAAGCATCCAGACCCGTTTTAGCCATCTGGAGAGTTGCCTGTCGTTTCTGAAGAATTTCAGCTTGAGTCAGCGGCTTGCCATCCTTACCGGTCGATTGGCAGCCTGTTAGCAGCAATAAGCCACAGGCAATTACTGAAATAAACCGGATGAAAGCCGTAAGTTGAATTGGCATGTCGAGAAAGATCTTTCAAAAGACGTTGAAATAGGCATTTAGGCGCTCAGGATGCCATTATCTGCGGATTGCATTATGACGATGTTTTATTATCAATAAAATCGATTATTTATATCTAAATTATTCATTATACAAATATACAGATAGCCCCTAGAATGGACTCCGTTGTCAAAACATTAGCAGTTTGATTAAACCAACTTATTCAACAAGAGGAGCACTATGTCTATTATCAACACCACCGTAGCACCATTTAAAACCGAAGCTTTCCACAACGGTAAGTTTGTCACTATTACTGATGAATCTCTCAAAGGTAAGTGGTCAGTTTTGATTTTCATGCCAGCAGCATTCACATTCAACTGCCCAACAGAAATTGAAGATGCGGCTAATAACTATGCTGAATTCCAAAAATTAGGCGCTGAAGTGTATATCGTTACAACAGATACTCATTTCTCACACAAAGTGTGGCACGAAACTTCCCCAGCAGTTGGTAAAGCCAAGTTCCCCTTGGTTGGTGACCCAACTCACACACTGACCAATGCATTTGGCGTACACATTCCTGAAGCAGGCTTGGCATTGCGCGGCACATTCGTTATCAATCCAGAAGGCGTGATCAAGACTGCTGAAATTCATTCCAATGAAATCGCACGTGATGTCTCTGAAACATTGCGCAAGCTCAAAGCTGCTCAATACACAGCAGCTCACCCAGGCGAAGTTTGCCCAGCGAAATGGAAAGAAGGCGCAGCGACTTTGACTCCATCTTTGGACCTCGTAGGCAAGATCTAAATAGATCTCACCCTATAACCAATCAGACTCTCTCCGGAGAGTCTATTGGAGAGGATCAGATCCTGCCCAATAGACTCACTGAAATTGAAATAAAGGATGCACCATGTTAGATGACAATATCAAAACCCAATTAAAAGCATACTTCGAAAAAATCGTTGCTCCAATTACGCTCACAGCCAGCTTAGATGAAAGCCCTGCGGCCGTCCAGATGCTAGAACTTTTAAATGAAGTGGCTGAGCAATCAGACAAAATTACTGTCAAGACGGATGGTAAAGCGGCAAACGTGCCTAGCTTTACTGTCAGTAAGACTGGTGAAGACGCACGCATTACTTTTGCGGGCATCCCAATGGGTCATGAAATGACCTCGTTTATCTTGGCAATTTTGCAAGCCAGTGGCTACCCGCCTAAAGTCGAAGAGGACATCATTGCGCGTGTACGCAAGCTAGATGGAAAGTTCCGCTTCCAGACTTTTATTTCTTTGTCATGCCATAACTGCCCTGACGTGGTTCAGGCCTTGAACTTAATGTCAGCCCTCAATCCTCATGTTGAGCATGAAATGATTGATGGCGCCATCTATCAGAATTTGGTAGATCAATACCAAATCATGGCTGTCCCCACTGTTATCCTCAATGGCGAAGTATTTGGTCAAGGGCGTATGGGCGTAGAAGAGATTATTGCCAAACTCGATACTGGCAGTGCCGAAGAGGATGCAGCCAAACTCAATGCTAAGGATAATTTTGATGTACTAGTCATCGGTGGCGGCCCAGCTGGTGCTGCTGCTGCAATCTATGCGGCGCGTAAGGGCATTCGCACTGGCATTCTTGCCGAACGATTTGGCGGTCAAGTCATGGATACCTTGGGTATTGAGAACTTTATCTCTGTATCTCATACCGAGGGACCAAAGCTCGTGCAAGCATTAGAGCAGCACGTGAAAGACTATGAAGTGGACATCATGAACTTACAACGTGCCAGCGCTTTGCGTAAGACAGGCGATGGCATTGAAGTAGAGATCGCTAATGGCGCGGTATTGAAAAGCAAATCTGTCATCATCAGCACCGGTGCACGTTGGAGAGAAATGAATGTTCCAGGCGAACAAGAATATCGCAACAAAGGTGTCGCCTACTGCCCACATTGTGATGGCCCTCTGTTCAAAGGTAAGCGTGTAGCAGTGATTGGCGGTGGCAACTCGGGTGTTGAAGCCGCGATTGACTTAGCTGGTGTTGTTAGTCACGTTACCCTGATTGAGTTTGATAACCAATTGCGGGCTGATGCCGTGTTGCAAAAGAAATTATTTAGCCTGCCTAACGTCTCCGTCATTAAAAGCGCTTTGACAAAAGAAGTGTTGGGTGATGGCAGCAAGGTGAATGGCCTGCGTTATCAGGATCGCATTAGCAATGCTGAGCAAACTCTTGCGCTGGAAGGCATCTTTGTTCAAATCGGCTTGTTGCCAAATAGTGAATGGCTCAAAGGCACTTTAGATCTTTCGCCTCGTGGTGAGATCATCGTGGATGCAAAAGGAGAAACATCAGTGCCTGGCGTATTTGCTGCGGGAGATTGCACTACCGTTCCTTATAAGCAAATCATTATCGCCATGGGTGAAGGTGCCAAAGCGTCACTGGGAGCCTTTGACTATCTGATTCGGCACTCCGTTAGTGAAGAGGTACCCAGCAAAATTGCTGCCTAGGTAAATGTAAGGTTCTGAGTCGACCCGAGCTCAGCAAATAAAAACCCCAGAGCAATTTCTGGGGTTTTGTCTTTCCGGGTGATGAAAAACTTAATTTAGCTTACGAGGCATTCCAAAACGGGGTGCATCTTTATATACAGGAGTTGTGCTCACTGGGCCCATACCCATGATTTGGATCTCTGTAGCCCCCTTCATAGCACCATCAAAATGCACTACACCTGCAGGATGAAACATCATGCTACCGGCTGGCAAGCCAACCGTAGTCGCTGGATCCCAACTAGCATCAGTGCCTGCATACCAAGTTCCCTTGATGACTGTAACGAAACGATCTTCAGAATGAGAATGGGGTGAACTCATAATGCCCTCAGGAAAGATATTACGAACGACATACATTCCAGGCTTACTAGGATCACCGAATAACACTGCAGTCTTCACGCCTGCAGGCAAATCGCCCCACATCACTTGATCGGGTTTGACAATCACAAAATTCTTAGCAGCGGCTTGTGCGGAGACATGCAGAGATGCAAAGCTCAGAACCGCCATAGCGAAGATTTGTATTGCTAAAGAAAGTCTTTTCATCTATATCTCCAAAATAATTTTTATGTGATGTGAATTACGAGGATTAATCTAGCATGGGCTTATACAGAAGGCTCTAAGGGATTACGCCTAACGTTTATAAAAACTCAGCGTGACTTCGCCTAGATTGATACCAAACTTGCTCATTTGGGCTTTATTGATCATGACTTTTGGTGTTACGAGATACATCCAGTCATCAAACTGAACATGGTAAATGGTGCCATCAACTGGCAAAGCTAAGGTGTATGCCCAGTTGAGAGCATTCCCAGCAGATGAGCCATTGGCCTCACCTACTACGTCATCTGCCTTACCAGTATATTTTCCAGGAGCAACTTCGGTTAGCTTCCAAATGCGTTTCTGCTTTGTGCCATCAGAGTATTCAAAGCTTTCATCTAGAGTACCCACTTTCTTACCATCGACGACCTGCCAGTTGGCCTGAATCAATACCGTAAAACGTTTAACCACTACTCCACTGCGATCGGTGAAGATGCCATACGCATCAATAGTGCCTGAGAAATACTCACTCAAATCCAATACGGGCTTTTCATTAGCGTATTGAGATACTTTTGGGCCAGCGCAACCCAGCAAGAAGCTGGCACAAAGGATAGCTACACTGAATTTGCTAAAGAATGATTTCATTATGGACAAGCCTCTTGGAAAAGGGGTGGTGGGCAATTCTGCCCAAGTAGTTGCTCACGTAGTTTAGGGGCACTCGTTTTAGGATCTAACCAAATACCAAAAAAAGCTTTAGAAAAATCCGCTCCCGGAATCTGCGCAAGGGGTTTTCCTTCGAAATAAAAAGTAGTTCCCTGGTTAGGTGCGTAAATTGCAGTGAGATTTTGACCTGACTCCACGTTTGGCATAAAGGTGGCCAATTGTTTTTCCCAAGCCTGTGCCTGTGTATCTGGTACACCAAGCTTTTTCATCTCATCCGCTGATCTCTTAGCGATTGCCACACCAGTGAATGATTTTTGATACCGCAAGTCCAGTGCAAATGCCGAAGCATTAGTACTTGCACCTCGATAAAAATTGGCATCATAAATATGAAAGCCCCACCAAGTTAATTTGCCGCTGCCCTGAAGTTTGGCAGGATTCAAGGCTTCATTAATATAGGTCAACTCTCGGGCATTACTATTGGCACTGAATAAACAGGCAAGAGCACACAGTTGGATGAATAGGGTTTGGACTTTCATAAGGCGCCTGATACATTCTTACTTTTAGATGTGGCATTGACTAGTCGCAATGCACCTGGACCTAATATTCGTGAAATCGCATGGCGATGCTTAGCAAAAAATTGATAACCTAGGCGCAAGGGTGGCTGCACGATCTTTCTGGAAAACAACCAGGCCAGAAAAGGAAGATTAGCTCTGCGATATGCCTCTGGAAAAACAACCGCGCCACTAATTAATGAGCCGTCAGCATATTGACCATACATAGCAGCTAGTGCTTGTTCACATGACACGCCGAGGGCTGATGGGTCATAGCGATCTGAATTGATGTCGACAAAGCCAAGTAAACCAGCTTGGTTACGCCCATTAAGAAACAATATCTCCGCCTGACACAAAGGGCACGCGCCATCATAAAACAGAGTGAGTTTTTGTAAATCATGAGCCATGAAGCAAGTGTAAGACTTATTGACTAAACTAGCTTACAGCACAGTCGTCATTAAAACCCCTTTTGAAAATACTCCCTAACCCCTTTCGCGCTCTGGTCATTGGTTCATCTGGCACGATTGGGTCAGCTTTTGTAGAGCTCCTCAAAAATAACCCCTCATGCTCAGGGGTTGTGGGTATTCACCGTCATTCAGAGCATCCGCTTGATTATCAAAATCCGGCATCTATCGAAGCTTCCGCTAATGCGCTAGTAGCAGCAGGACCCTTTCAACTGATCATCAATACCATTGGTGTATTGCACAGCAAAGACTGGATGCCGGAGAAAAAAATAGATGACCTCAATGCCGAACAATTCATTGAGCTCTTCAAAATCAATACAATTGGTCCCGCCTTAAGCATTCGATATTTCTCCAAACTATTGGATCCAAAAAATTCTATTCTGATTACCTTATCTGCCAAGGTTGGTAGCATTGAAGATAATCGTCTCGGTGGCTGGTATAGCTATCGAGCCTCTAAAGCAGCCTTGAATATGCTGATTAAAACGGCGTCCATTGAGCTTGCTCGCACCAAACCCAATGCTGCACTCATTGCTATGCATCCAGGCACTGTCAATTCCAGCCTTTCAAAGCCTTTTCGGGGTGAGCAAATTGGGAGACCCGCAGAAGATGCGGTGTCCGATATGTTTACAGTGATGCAAAATCTTGAAAAAGAGGATTCTGGCAGTTTTATTTCTTATTCAGGTGAAAAGCTACCTTGGTAAAAGTCAAAGGTGATCAGGCTCGGCTACATTTGACTACTATGCCTGAGTACTGCACCTGACTACTACACCTGACTTTTAGTTCCCTTTTTTCTACAGGCATCAGAGCAGTATTTCACTGAATCCCAATTTTTTACCCATGACTTTCTCCAGGTCATTTCCTTTTTGCAAACAACACAGATCTTGCTTGGCAAATAGCTCTTATTTCCTTTAAAGGAAGTGCTCATAACAAACCCTAGAGATCATTCAAGTGATTTAACAACTGCTTTGCGTGCTTTGTAATCGAGCTCTGATCTTCATCGCTGATTCTTTTCAGATTTGCTGTCATTAAACGCGTTCGTGGGCTTGCCTCAAACTGATCGCGATGCTTGATTAAGAAATTCCAGTACAGGGTCGTGACTGGGCAAGCATTATCTCCAAAGCGAACATCTGGCTTGTATTGACAGGAGCCGCAGTAATTGCTCATGCGTTTGATGTAGGCTCCACTAGCAATATAAGGCTTACTCGTAAAGCGTCCACCGTTAGCAAACAAGGCCATGCCAGCGGTGTTCGGTAACTCTACCCATTCAATAGCATCAACATAAATTGCCAAATACCAGTCACAGACTTGTGAGGGTAGGATCTCAGCCAACAGAGCAAAGTTACCGGTCACCATCAGGCGCTGAATATGATGAGCATATCCATACCTCAAAGTCTGACCAATGGCATCTTTCATGCAGGCCATATTGGTTTGGCCGGACCAATACCACTTAGGCAAAGACCTCTGATGCTGGTAATAATTATCCTGAGCCATCTTTGGCATATCCAAGTAATACATCCCTCGAACAAATTCTCTCCACCCCAAAATTTGGCGAATAAAGCCCTCGACTGTAGATAAATCTAGGGAGTACTTTTTCCAAGCATTAATAACAGCAGAAATGACCTCGCGGGGATTAAGGAGCTTGAGATTCAGGGAGCTCGAGAGCATAGAATGCCAACCATATGGCGTATCAATCCACATAGCATCCTGGAAGACACCAAAGTTTCGCAAACGGTAATCTACAAAATAATTCAGCGCTTCTAGAGCTTGCTCTCGAGTTACCGGCCAACGAAATGCCTCTAGTGAGCCAGGATGCTTTGGGTAGGTTTTCTTGACGAATGCAATCACCTCTTGAGTGATGGTGTCTGGCTCAAACAGAATGGGTTCCTCAATGATGCCGGGCCCTTTTTTGGGATAGGGCTTACGATTGTCTTGATCAAAGTTCCATTGACCGCCTTCTGGATTACCATCAGCATCCACCAGAATTTGATGGGTCTTCCGCATCAAGCGATAAAAGTACTCGAGCCTCAATTCTTTTTTACCAGCCGCCCAATCATTAAACTCTTGATGGGAGCAGAAGAAATGCTCATCCTCACGCATCTCCAATTGCAATCCAAGCTCATTGGCTAATGCCTCAATCTCCTGCTTTAAGCGCCATTCGCCTGGCTCGACGCAAATGAGATGGGTAATTTTCTCTTGCTGTATTTTCTCTTTTAAGGCATCAACAATAGATAAAGGGGTGCTTTTGATGTAGCTGATTGGGTAATGCAAGCTTTTCAAAGTCTGGGCAAAGTGCCGCATAGCCGATAGAAATAAAGCAATTTTGGCCTGATGCGACCAAACATATTGAGCCTCATGCATAGACTCCACCATGAATACCTCATCGGTTTCATGATGAAAGTTGTGAAGTGCTGCACTCTTTAAATCCAGCTGATCCCCCAGAATCAAGACCAGCCTTTTAGGGGATGTCATTTATTTTTATATTGGGTTGGGCAATAAGCACGGTCCACTAGCTTGCTTCGCAGAGCGACATGTTTCGTAGATCGACCTGTCACGCGCTTACGCCATAGCTCAAATGAAGCTCTCTTGAGCTCGTGTCGCATTAATTGAATCACTTGAGATTCAGAGAGGCCAAATGACTGCTCAATCGCATCAAACGGAGTACGGTCCTCCCAAGCCATCTCAATGAGACGAGATATATCAGGAGCAGAGAGTGTTTTTGGAGAGAATCTTGCCACCGTGCAAGTTTAAGACTTATTTAATAAACTGGCATGACCCCACCAAACCCAAATACTCATGCTTGGAAAAATTCGTCAGAAACTCATTTCTTTGGAGCCCAAGCCACTCCAAAAGGTACTGGAAACTGTCTGCCCTATTTGTGACCGCCCTATCCCGGAATCACAAAAAGATGCTCATCATCTAGTACCCAAATCGAAGGGCGGCAAGACTACGGAATATCTGCATCGCATTTGTCATCGGCAGATTCATGCTTTATTTACTGAAACTGAGCTAGCCATGCAATTCAATACTGCTAGTAATCTACAAGAGCATCCTGAAATGCAGCGATTTATTCGTTGGGTCAAATCCAAGCCCAACCACTTTTATGAGAAAACTCGCAAAAGCGCGCGTATTAAAACCTCATAAGAAAGGCTTCAACTAAATTAGCTCTCTTTCATCACCATAGATGATTGAATAGCGGCAATATTAGCGGCACCCATCTGCTGCATGGTTGATTTAAATTCAGTTTGCAAAATTTCCATGACACGCTCTACGCCGGGTTGTCCAAAAGCACCCAAACCCCAGAGATAAGGACGACCCACACAAACTGCATTCGCTCCTAATGCCATTGCTTTAAATACATCGCTACCTCGACGTACACCACTATCAAATAGAATGGGTACCTTACCTTTTGCCACTTTGACAACTTCAGGCAAACACTCAATCGAACCGCGCCCACCATCTTCACTTCTGCCGCCATGGTTTGATACATGAATTCCATCAACGCCATATTTGAGGCAAAGTTGCGCATCCTCTTCAGTCAAAATTCCCTTGATGATGATTTTCATTTTGGTGGTGTCGCGCACCTGCTTAATAAATTCCCAAGTCATATTAGAAGAGGTCATCCTGACGCCAGTCATATCAATACCATCATAGTTTGGTCTTTCTTGCGCACTGCCAAAGCCATGCACATGGCAGCCTGCACAATTTCGCGGATCCAATTTCTTAAGACGGGCAAAAGTTTCTTGATTTCTTCCGCCATTACGATCAACAGTAATTTCTAAAACAGGTGCCCCAGCTTTTTCAACCCGTCGAATAACTTGCTTAGCGACTGCAGGGCTAGAAGTTGCATATAACTGAAACCAAACTTCACCTTGACGAGCAGCGATGACGTCTTCAATTGTGGAGGCTCCAGCATTTGACAGGATATTTAAGAAACCACCCGCTCTCGCTGCTCTCGCAACGGCTATCTCTCCCTCTGGGTCATATGCCTTATTGCCACCAGTTGGGGCAATAATGATGGGAGAGTTCCACTTAGTTCCAAAAAGCGTAATAGAGGTGTCAATTTGACTCACATCGCGTAAACGACGAGGACGTAATTGGTACTTTAGAAATGAAGTGCGATTTGCTCTTAATGTCACCTCATCATCAATGCCAGATGCCATGTAAGCAAAGTGTGCTGGAGGCACTTTCGTAAATGCTACTGGTTCAAAATCAAAAACATTGATTGCTTCCTTTGGATTGGATATCAGATCCAAAGGAGTATTTGGCGCCCAAATCATGGGGTCTGGTCGCTTCGTGAAATTTCTGATTAACTCTCTAGGATCTTTTGCTTCTTGAGCAAACAAATCTTGATTAGCGCTAAGGGCAAACAAGGGGCTGGCTGCAAGCCATGTTAAGAGCTGTCTACGTTGTTCATTTCGGTCCTTGCGATTGCTCATGTCTCCTCCATCCTATTTTTTGAGCTACAGGTATTTCAACCACTGTATTACATTACCTCAAAGCCTCTAATACTGCTTTTGCCATAGATGCAGTATTTCCTTTGCCATTGATATCCCCGGTTCTAGCATTTGGATTAGCAAGCGCTACTGTAGTTGCCTCTGACATCGATCTTGCCATCGCTACAGCCTCTTTGATATTCCGGCTATAGCCAAGCCAATCAAACATCATGCGAGTTGATTCAATCATGGAGTATGGATTGGCAATGCCTTTGCCTGCGATATCCGGAGCTGATCCATGAGTAGCCTGCGCCATCACCACATCACCATCACCGATACATAAACCTGGGGCCATTCCCAAACCGCCAACCAGACCTGCAGCTTCGTCTGACAAAATATCGCCAAACATATTCGTAGTCACAATCACATCAAAGTTTTGGGGGTCACGCACTAAGCGCATTGCCATAGTGTCAACAATCACATCATCAACGAGAACATCTGGATATTTTGGTGCTAGTTTTTTACACTCCTCAACAAACATACCGCAACCTAGTTTAAAGACTGTATCTTTATGGACGTAGGTCAAATGCTTCTTGCGTTGACGCGCTAATTCATAGGCTGCTTGGGCAACGCGACTGCTACCAGTTCTGGTAATCACGCGCATAGACAGAGTCATTTCATCGCTTGGACGAAACTCTGCATTACCTACCAACATATTGCGATCTGGCTGAAAGCCCTCGTTGTTTTCACGAACAATAATTAAATCAATATCATCACGAAGACACCCAATATCTGGGTAAGAACGTGTTGGTCTCACGTTTGCAAACAAGTTAAATTGCTTACGCAAAATTGGGTGGGGATTGATGGCGTTAGCCTGCTTTGGATAAGCACGATGCCCAATCGGACCCAAGATCCATCCATCCAGAGTATGGAGAGTTTCTAAAGTTTCAGGTGGCAGAGTATGGCCATGAGTATCGAGCGCGCGACGCCCAATGGGTAAAGGCACCCACTCGATATTCACTTGATGCAGTTTTGCAGCTGCTTTGGCGACCTCTACTGCAATCGGCACAATCTCATGACCAATGTCATCGCCTTCTAAAATTCCAACTCTTAATTTCTTCGACATGACCTACTCTTCCAATTGAATATTGCGAGCTTTTGCCAAGGCAGTCCATCGCTTAGTTTCATTTTTAATAAATTGACCGAATTGTTCAGGAGACATCGGCATAGGCTCAACTGCTTCAATCAATAACTTCTCCCGCATCTCCGGTAACTTCAGTGTAGCAATTTGCGTTTCATTTAAACGCTTCACAATATCCGATGGAATTCCAGCAGGGCCTACCGTGCCATACCATTGCATTGCGTCAAAACCCTTAAAACTGAGCTCTTCCATAGTGGGGACGTCTTTTAAGACTGAGCTGCGTTTTGATCCCGTAACCGCTAATGCACGGACCCTGCCTGTTTGTATATATTGCAAAGCCGCAGCTAGGCCTGGGAACATAGTCTGCGTTTGACCGCCTAATAGATCGTTAATCGCTGGGGCAATGCCACGATATGGGATATGCAGAATGTAAAGACCAGTTTCCTGCTTAAACAATTCCATGGTCATATGTGTCAAAGATCCCTGACCAGCAGTACCGTAACTTAACTTCCCTGGGTTCTTGCGCGCATAGTCGATAAATTCTTTCATGTTCTTGACTGGAACCTGACTATTCACAATCAAGACGTTTGGGGTCGCACCAATCATCCCAATCGGCGTGAAATCCTTAATAGGGTCATAAGGAACTTTTCTTGTCGCAGGATTTGTACCATGAGTGGCCACATAACCCTGCATCAAGGTATATCCATCAGGCGGCGCTCTCATGGTGGCCTGAGAGGCAATGACTCCACCCCCACCACTTTGATTCTCCACTACAAAAGTTTGTCCCAAAACTCGCCCCCAGCGCTCAGTAACGACCCGTGCAATCATATCGTTACCACCACCTGCCGCAACAGGAACGATATAACGAATGGGTTTTGAGGGGTATGCCTGTGCCCTCACAGAAAATGGCAGAGACAGAGCTAGCGAAAAACCTAAAAAATTGCGGCGCTTCATATGTGCACTCGTATCTTGATAGAAAATTAGGATAACTGAATTTAGGGCTTGCTGTATATTTAAGTCATCCATTAAGTAAAAAAATATGAGCAAAAATATTCTCATTGTTGGAGAGTACGGCAAGATCTTCCTTGACCCACTCAGCGCAGTACTTGGAGATCAGTGGGCAATACAACATTGGACTATTGAACAGCCCAAAGCAGAGCTATTTGACTTAGCATCTAAAGCCAGCATTCTGGTAGTAACAGCAGAGCTGACCTATTCAAAAGATAAGCAACTGATTGAAGATCTCATTAGGGCTGGCAAGCAATTACAGTTAATTCAGGTACCATTTTCTGGAATGGAATGGCTTCATCCAGATTGGCTACCAGCGGGCTGCAAGGTCTGCAACACCAACCAACACTCTGAGCCAATCGCTGAATATGTCATGCTCGGCATCTTAGAGTTTGCTGTCAATATGCGCTTAATGGATCGCGAGCTACGTCAAGGTCGCTGGACTTACGGCGGATCAATTGTGCGAGGTAAGAAGCATAGTGAAATTCAGCATAAAACCATTGGTTTTATAGGCTACGGCCACATCGCAAAGCGTGTTACTGAATTAGCCACTCCTTTTGGCATGAAGTTTCTGGCCATTAGTCGTAACCCTAAGCAAGACTCAAGACTGGCATGGTGGAAAGACAGTTCACATCTTGATGAATTACTTTCTGAGAGTGACTATATCCTCATCACCTCGCCTCTTAGTGACAGCACGAGAGACCTGATTAATGAACGTACGCTAAAAAAGATGAAGCCAACAGGTGTCATCATTAATGTGGCTAGAGGTCCTATTATTAATGAAGAGGCTATTTATCAAGCCCTGAAGCATCGTCAGATTGGTGGTGCTCTTCTTGATGTTTGGTATCAATATGCCAGCACTGAAAACTTAGAGATGCAGCCATCGGCCTTTCCGTTTCATGAACTCGACAATGTCATCATGACGCCACACACTGCCAGCTGGACGGATGATCTCGATGCGAGACGTATCGAATCGGTCACGCAGAATATTCAAAACTTCATCAATCAAAAACCACTAGTAGAGGTTGTGTTCTAGCGGTTTTGAGCTTACTGAGGTACTGGATTAATTTTTGTAGCCAGGATCTAGTTTTTCAACAATACGTAACATGGCAGGCCATTCCATTTCACCAAAAGGCCTTCTGACGTTTGGCTGATAGAGATGATGCGTCTTCTCTATCACCTCTTTTGAGGGCATGGTGAGCTTCACTCCTGAAGAGAGTGCATCCACCTGAGCTTTGCAGGCCATCTCCAACCAATATAAGGTATTAAATGCTTGCGCTACGCTAGGCCCTACTGCTAGCAAACCATGATTCCGCAAGATCATGGCGGTTTGATCACCCAAGTCCGCCACCAAACGGGTTTGCTCATCAAGATCTATCGCAACACTTTCGTAGTCGTGATAACTAATACCATGAAAGCGCATGGATGTTTGCGTAATTGGTAAAAGGCCACACTCCATAGCAGAGACTGCCATACCAGCCCGTGTATGCGTGTGAATGACACAGCTGACATTTTCTCTTGCACGGTGCACCGCACTATGAATTACATATCCTGCTTGATTAATACCAAAATCAGGATTGGGGTTATAAATTACTTCGCCATCTAAATTAATCGTGACTAAATTAGAAGCGGTAACTTCGTTGTACATCAATCCATAAGGATTAATCAAAATATGATCATCTTTACTATCTGGAATTCTGGCAGTGATGTGGTTATAAATCAGATCACTCATTCCAAAATGAGCAACCAGTCTGTAACAAGCGGCTAAATCAACGCGTGCCTGGCGTTCTGCAGCTGAGACAACATAATTACTCTTAGTCATTACTTCATTGCTCCATTGGTTTGATATTGAAATCACGGATCAGCTTACCGGTATTTTCATTATCATTTTTTATGAATAGAGCAAACTCACCCGAGTTAGTTGACATCCGCACCTCAGCGCCACTCTTAGCTAACTTGGCACGAGTTTCAGGCTCTTGCAAGATTGCATTGATTTCATTGAGTAAGGTTTTTTGAATCGCAGGGGGCAAGCCTAGCGGACCAAAGAGGCCGAGCCAAGCACCAATTTCAAAGCCCGGAAAGCCCTGCTCTACTACTGTCGGTATTTCCGGAGCAAGTTCTGTCCTCTTCAGAGTCGCTACAGCAAGAGGCTTTAACTTACCAGCCCTCACCATTGCAATGCTAGAAGAAAGCGTATCAAAGGTCACAGGTAATTGCCCACCAATCACATCTGCTTGCGCTTGGCTACTTCCTTTATAAGGAATCTGAGTCATTTCAACGCCAGCTCGTTTAGCTAAAACTGACATCACTAAATTACTAGTTGCGCCATTACCAGTTGAGCCATAACTCACTGGAGTTGAACTCTTTTGCGCATTTGCCAAAAATTGCTGCAAGGTATTGGCAGGATCATTGGGGTTGACCACCATCAGATACGGCAACCATACCAACATGCCAATCGGCGTGAAATCAGTCAGCGGGTTATAAGTCAGATTCTTATAGATATGCGGATTAATTGACATGGGTGCAGATGCACTCACCAACAGGGTGTAGCCGTCTGGTTTCGCTTTCGCTGCAATGCCCGCACCAATACTGCCAGCAACACCTACTTTGTTATCTACTAAAAACTGCTGACCCATACGCTGAGAGAGTCGATCAGCCATGATGCGAGTCACAGTGTCTGTCCCTGTGCCCGGCGGAAAGCCAATGATGATCGTGACGGGTCTATCAGGATAGGCAGCTAAGGCTACTATGGCATTGCTAGCTAAAAAGACAAGTCCAAAAAACTTTATTAAGCAATTCAATTTCACGATGCCCCCAAATAGTTTCTATATTGATATTTATTTTTCTGGCTTAAATGTACTATCCAAAAACTCCTGGACACCAGTAAACATCAACATGCGATTCTTTTCCATAATGATGGTGTGAGTACCTTCGCTGATTTGCAACATGATTTTGTATGGTGCATTTTCTAGCTTAGTAAAGTACTCATACATCATGTAGCTTGGTAGGTCTGCATCCCACTCTGCGTGAACCAGCATGACTGGCACACGAATATCTTTAGGCTCATAAACCGGTATACCTGCTGTCCAGAACTCACGTGCATCCTGAACGGTACCATTGGGTGCACGCAGTTTTTTAGGACTCTGTGTTTTTCCCCAAGGATCGGTTTCAAAGGTGGCTGCAGCCCACTTCTCAAACCAGCCATCTGGAATCAATGTGGCTTTGGCACTCTCTGGCACACCAGTCAACCAACGATTCTTGGCATCGGCAACCGAAGCGACACGATATGCGCCTAAAGGACCGCCTTTGTCTGTTAATGGCGCACCGCCTTGACGTAACCATTGCGGTGCATACAGCACTAACTTGTTAACCTTTTGATTATTTTCAGCTGTGTACTTACCCATGATGGTGGTACCCCATGACCATCCAAGTAAATTCAACTTATTAATGTTGCGCTTCTTCAAGATGTAATCTACGGCACTAGACACATCACCGACGGCAACATTGGTACGGACTATCGGTGGATTTTGCTCAGCAGGTTGATCCATCTCTGGTGGACGGGTCGATTTGCCATAGCCACGCAAATCAACTAGCCAAACGTCATACCCCCTAGCAGCGATGTATTCCATCCATGATGTGCCACCTAAAGATAAGTCAAACGCTGTCTCTGCGGGATAAGTTGAGCCATGTACATAAAGCAATGTTTTTTCAGGGGAAAACTTTTTCATTCCCGCTAAATGCTTATTGCGGACATACAGAGAAATACCAGGGGTATCACTCTGAATCATGTATTCATTCATCTCGATTTTGCCAGCAGCAAAAGCCTGAGAAAAACCCAAAAAAGCGAGTAGACCAAGGAATAACTGTTTACTTGATTTCATTACGTCTCCTGATACTTTTTATTGATATGTTTTATACGATGCCATGACCCTCGGCTTCTGACAAGCAGGGCTTTCACCATATTTTGACTATACCTTAGCTCAGGATAGTGGACTCAGAGTCCATGAGCACCACCTATACCGACAAGTGAGTGCAACGTAGTAGATATTTGGTGGAGTAGATTGGCAATAAAAAACCCGCCGAAGCGGGTTCTTGCTTAGGGAAACATCGTAATTAGTTAACTTACCTGTTACTCAGCAAGGATGATTTGATTATTCAGCGCTTATTTTCGCCGAACGTACAACTACACCCCATTTTTTAATTTCTGATTTTAGAAACCGGTCGGCATCGTCTGGTGAATTGCCAATCACCTCCGATCCGCCATCGATCAAGCGCTGACGAACCTCCGGCGTATTTAAGATTTTTACAATCTCGATATTTAATTTATTAACAATATCTTTGGGCGTCCCTGGCGGGGCAACAATCCCAAACCACGCAACAGCCTCAAACCCTTTTACCCCAGCCTCAGACAGGGTTGGAACATCTGGTAACTGTGGGTGGCGCTTGGATGTAGTAACAGCAATAGGAATCAATTTTCCACTTTTAAAATGCGGCATCAGTGCGACTAAATTATCAAACATAGCCTGAATTTGTCCACCCATAAGATCTAGATGCGCTGGTCCAGAGCCCTTGTAGGGCACGTGAACCATATTAATGCCGGCATCTAACTTCAACTTCTCAGCAGTGACGTGATGAGAGGTGCCCATACCTAGTGACCCAAAGTTTATTTTTCCTGGATTAGCTTTTGCATACTCAATAAACTCTCGGGCATTTTTTGCAGGAAAGTCTGGGTTTACTGCCAGGGCTAGAGCGGAGTTTGTAAAAACGGTAATTGAAGTAAAGGCTGCCGTGTCATACTTCAAATTTGGATATGCACTAGCGCCAATTGGTAATGCTGCTGTAGAGATCAGGAGGGTATAACCATCGGGAGCGGCCTTAGCTACATAATCATTAGCGATAGTACTTCCAGCCCCAGCACGATTTTCAACTAGGAATGGCTGCCCCATAGCAAGCGTTAATTTATCAGCAACACTTCGAGCTACCGTATCCGAAGCGGATCCAGGAGCAAATGGAACAATCATCTTTACGGGTCTGGATGGATATACATCCGCAAAAGATGAATGTGAATAAATGAAAGTAATTACAAGAAGTGTCTTCAATATAGTTGACATAGAGATTACACTTTTCATGATTCAGCAGTCGCAGTCATTAATTCTCGCTCCAGAGTTGTCGTTCTTCTTAAATCTCTTCGAATGGATAAATCATAGCGAGTACCGCGGTGAAGAGTAGCCCTGTTATCCCAAATTACATAATCTCCAGGACGCCAGTCATGCGCATAGACATACTTCGCTTGAGTTGCATGCTCAATCAATTCCGCTACCAATAATCTACCTTCAGGAACAGACATACCACTCACCTCGGATATATGAACACTAGGAAAGAGAACTTTTCTACCAGAACCAGGATGAGTACAAACCAAGGGGCGCTCAACTGGTGGAAATTTAGAAAGTTGCTCTGGTGTGTAATCCTTATCACCCAAGAGAATTCGTGAATGAAAAGCAGAATGCCATCCCGTTCTTTTTTCTACATGTCGTTTGGTTGATTCGGGCAAATCATCCCAAGCAGCCCTGAGGTCTGCCCACTGCGTTTGCCCTCCCTCATCAGGAACGACTACGGCTGATAGCATTGAATATTTCACTGGCAGGTCTTGAAATGAACTATCGCTATGCCATAGCTGGTTTGCAAGAACGCCAATGAGTTTTTTATTATCTTTATCAGCAACAGAACCATCCATTGCAACATTGCCGATATCAATGAGCTGATCATACTTAAAGCGCGTTGGCGCTCCAGTAGCCTTGCGCAGTCCTGAGTCAAGAGGCCCAAACTGGATCGAGAAATCAATCTGCTCATCTTGTGTTAGCGGTTGATCTCTAAAAACCAATACTGCATATTGATTCATACCATCATCAATAGCTTTGATAGTTTGCTCATCCAAAGGGCGTCTCAAATCTATTCCACTGACCACACCAACAAAATTTGGATTTGTAGGATTTTGGGGATTTATCACCAGGCTCATTTTGTCTCCATTTTTACCGCTTCACGAGTAAAGAATAGTTAATTATTAACTTCTCAAGATCAAATGTAGCAAGGCCCATCAATTAATGGGTGATCTTTTACAAAATCTAGGTTTATCTTCATCCCGATTCCTATGCCCTCATATGGCTTCACATATCCCTCTGAATCAAGCTCATAGGCAGCTTTATCCATCATCTCATCTCTAAAGGGGTTTAGTGAAGTGACGTCTCCCTCAAAATATCCAGGATTATCAATAGCGGATAGAAAATGAATGGTCGTCCCCATATTGATTGCGGTAGCAGAAGTATGGGGATTAATGGTTAATTTGTTAGCACTCGCCATAGCGGCAATTCTCATGGACTCAGTCACACCGCCCGTTTTTGATAAATCCGGTTGAATAAACTGCACGTCGCCATCGTCCAATAGCGTTGAGAAATCGTAGCGGGTGTAGTGATTTTCTCCAGCCGCAAATGGGACTCGACCTAAACTACGCGCCATGCGATAGGCTTTTCTGTCCTGCGGCGGAAATGGTTCCTCCAACCAACTCACTCCAGCCTCATCAAATACAGGCATCACTCTGCGTACATCTGCCAATGTGTAATTAGTATTAGCATCAACCAGTAAATCAATATTACTGCCTACCGCTTTACGAACAGCCAGGACTCTTGCAATATCTTTCTCTGCGGTATCTCCCACTCGCAACTTCAATGCGCGGTATCCTGTCGCCACATGCTCTTGCGCCTCCTTAGCCAAGGATGCTGGCTCTTGCCAGCCCAATGCAATGCCACCTGCATAGACTTTAATCTTTTTAGAGGCGCCGCCTAACATCCGATACAAAGGTTGTTGCATGATTTGAGCGCGTATATCCCAGAGTGCAATATCAATACCACTCAAGGCCAATACCGCAGCTGCGCCCATCCCATGGCTAGAGATTTGCATTTTATAAACTCGGGCCCAGATGCCATTAATATCCATCGCATCACTATTGAGAACCAGCTCCCGCATCGTTGTATCAATCAGCTTAGCAATTGCGCCTGGAGCACGTCCATGATGCGCCTCACCCCAGCCAATATGGCCATCTTCAGTTTCGATGCGAACAAGTACTGAGTCACGTTTTACACATTTACCAATACCGAGTCGCACAGACTTATTTTCGGGGACAGGAAAAGAAATGGGTACAGCCTCTAACTTAACGATACGCATTGGATTACTTGTCATAATTTTCTCAATGAAGGAAATACTTCTGGGTTAACAACATTATCGGGACGATGTCCATTCAGAATAGCAAGAATTGTCTTAACAGAGCCCTCGCTCATGCCGCGCATGCTACTAGCAGTAATTGAAGCTATATGGGGAGTGAGCAATAAATTTGGACAATCAAAGACAGCCTCCTCTCCAGACAGGGGCTGCTGATCATGTACATCCATCGCCGCACCCGCAATTGCATTCGTTCTGAGTGCATTGATGATCGCCTGCGTATCCACCACTGGACCACGAGCAATGTTAATTAGGATAGCATTAGACTTCATCATAGAAATTGAAGTTTGATCCACCAGTCCACGCGTTTCTTCATTTAAGGGGCAGCAGACTACTATCACGTCCGATTGAGAAAATAGCTCCGCTTTTGTAGCTGAGCGAACTTCACTTGGTAGCGCCTCTGGTCGTCTAGTAAGTGCAATGGTTTTCATTTGTAAACTAGTTGCTGCATTTGCTAATTTGCTACCTATAGCCCCAAAGCCAATAATTCCTAAGGTTGTATTCGCTATCTCGGTTGAAGGATCTGCTAGCGGACGCGCTTTTGCCCATCCCTGACTACGTAACTGGGAATCAATGAAATCTAGGCGACGACGGAAATGAAAAATGACGGCCAGGCAATACTCAACAACCGCATTTGTATTGGAACCTGGCAAGTTGGCAACCAGTATTCCTTTCTTAGTGGCGGCATCAACTGGAATGAAATCTAATCCTACGCCATGGCGCACTACTACTTTTAGTTGCTGCGCATGATCAAAAATATCTTGAGGTAACTGACAACGAACAATTAAGCCATCACACTCCAATATCAGCCCTTTTAATGTCTCGGGCTTTGCGTCTGGAGCCACGACTACATCACATTCTTGGATGAGCGACTGATGGCACTCAGGATGTATTGGGTTGGTTAAAAGAACCTTAAATCTTTTACTCAAGAAATGGCACTCCCTTTTTAATTGGATTATTTAGTGCTCCTAAGCCCTCAAGCTCTATATGGACAGTTTGCCCAGGTTCAAGCCATGCAGTTGGCTGATGCACCATCGCCAATCCTGCTGGAGTTCCTGTTGCGATGATATCCCCAGGCTCTAGTGGCATTTGCTTAGAAATATAAGAAATTAATTCTGCGATTTTGAAAAGCATCGTGCCGGTTGTTCCATTCTGTAACAACCTACCATCCACATCCAATTTAATTTGAATACCATAAGGATTTGTTACCTCATCAGCCGTAACTAGAAAGGGTCCAAAAGGAGCAGAAGCGGGCATATTCTTACCCCTAACAAAGTTACCGTTATCTTGCTTGATCATGCCACTACCGCTGATATCGTTATGTACTGTATAACCCACCACACAAGCCATCGCATCTTTTGGCTCTATGAACAAAGCCCGTTTACCAATAATGACGGCCAACTCCGCTTCGTAACCTACGTTACCAACATCCGGCGGAATCAAGATGGGATCATTGGGTCCTATAACGGTATTTCCAGAGCGAATGAAAATAACAGGCTCAGTTGGATAAGGCATTGAACGCTCATCTAATGCATCGGTAAAGTTATATGCGGCACCAACAATCTTTCCTGGGTTAGGAATTGGAGAGCATATCGAAATGGAATCCATATTCACCACGGCATCCTGGTCATACCGACCACTCTCAATTTTGTTAGTGATTTTCTTGGTGATCGATGGCAAGCCTGCCTTGACCATCTCGAGCAAACTAAGGCTGACTCCCCCCACAATGTCACTGCAACTTGCATGTGAAAGATCAAGAACACGCAAAGAGTCCTTCAGCAGAACACCTACTTTGGGTGCTTGACCATTTGCTATAAATGTTAAGTAACGCATAACAGGGGCCTAGGCTACTCGATATTGATCAAGAATATGACGATTGATTTCAATACCAAGACCCGGGCCCTTAGGTACGCTTACCTTGCCATTGTGCTGAACAATAGGATCAACTGATAATAGATCACGGAATGGATTTTCACATTGCTCAAACTCGAATAATGGCGGGTTGCCTTTAAAGCTAGGGGGCTGATCTGGAAGCGCTGCCAAGAAATGTAAAGTGGCAGCCACCCCAATCACCGATCCCCAGGCATGCGGAACGCACTCCACTCCATGCGCACTCGCAAGGGTTGCAATCTTGCGACACTCACTGATACCGCCGGCAGCACAAACATCTGGCTGCACAATATCCATCGCCTTGCGTACAACAATATCTCTAAATCCCCAACGGGTAAATTCATTTTCACCCCCCGCTACAGCCATATCAAGGGCACGAGTAACTTCGACATAACCATCTAAATCCTCAGGAGAGATGGGCTCCTCAAACCATTCAATATCTAACTTCTCAAGCTCTCGACCAATCTTGATGGCTTGGGGTACGGTAAAACAGTGATTAGCGTCAACCATGAGTCGCATATCATCTCCTACTGCTTTTCGAACCGCCTCTACTCGTCTGATATCTAGCTTTAAGTCACCTAAGCCAATTTTCATCTTGATAGCAGTAAAGCCATTGTGCTTAAATTCAATCGCCTCTTCCACTGCCTCTTCGATCAAGCGATCCATATCAATAAAATATAGACCTGTAGCATAAGGTGTTACCTCATCACGATAAGAGCCGCCAATTAACTTATGAATTGGCTTTCCGCAAGACTTGCCAATAATGTCCCATAGGGCAATATCAATTCCGCTAATAGCCGAAATTGCCATACCGGTAGTGCCGTAATCTTTAATGCGGTTATAGAGATCTTCCCAGATCACTTCGACGTCAAAAGGATCTCTGCCGATAATGCGAGGACCAAACTGAGTATCAATAAATGCTTTTGATACAGCAGACGGCCCATAACACTCTCCCCAGCCCACTATACCATCGCTTGTTTCAATCTCAACAATGCACGATCCCCTGGTTTTATAAATCCAACCTCTAGAGGAGGTAAAAGGCTTTTCTACTGGAGCGGAAACAACATGACAGCTTACTTTTTTAATTTGACTCATCAAGCTTCTTTCAATTTCAGATCATTATTTTTTTTCAGAAAATACTTTTTTTCCAACTTCAGCCAAAGTATTTGTCACGGCAGTAATTTCAGCGCCCAAAGCTTTCCCAGTAAGGCTGTCGACTCGCGCACCACCATCTTCAGATGCCGCCTTAAAACGGGGATCCTGAATCGCCTTATTAAAAATAGCAATTAATTTTTCTTGAATTTCTGGTGGAGTCTTTGCAGGAGCTACAAGATATGCCATTTGCACTAATGGTCCATATGGAAAAACGTTATAACCCTTCTCCTTAAAGGTAGGAACATTGGGCATTGATTTAATTCGCTCATTTGCAAATACACCTAAAGGCATCACCATATTGGAGTCAATCTGCGCTTTACTTTCAGACGGTTTTAATACTGCTGCATCTAGTTGTTTGCCAGCTAAATCAATAATGACTTTAGCGCCACCGGTATAGGGAACGGTAATAATTTCTGAGTTGACAACATTTCCCGTCATCACTGCAAATATATGATTTAAATTATTACTACCAGGTGTGCCAATCGATATCTTCCCCGGTTTCTTTTTAACCATTGCCTCAAAACTATTCAAGTCTTTAGTTGGGCTATCTTTAGGAACAAGCAGTAGCAATTGATCTGTGGTCACTCGCGCTATTGGTGAAAATTGCTCGTTTTTCAGCGGCGTTAAGCCCTGCGCAATCATTGCCATCGTAGAGCTAGTGCCCATGCCGATGGTGTAGCCATCAGGTTCTGCATTAGCAACTTTAGTCATGCCGATAGTGCCAGTTGCACCGGCAACGTTGTCCACGACTACTGTGATTCCCTCATCAGCCATAATTTTTGAAATCAGTCGGGCAGAAATATCGTTTGAACCCCCAACATTCCAGGGCACTACTAACTTTATCTCCCTAGCCGGGAAATCAGCAGCCATGGCAGATCCAAAAGCTGCAAAAACACCCAAAGTAGATGCCACCATTGCACTGAAAACGGTTTTAAATACCTTCATATTCACTCCTTTCGCTTCGCAATATGTCAATGTTATAACAAATAACATTCATGAGGGGAAAACACTATTAACCCTTATTTAAACAACGGAACTAATCTAGCAAATTACAGATATCCAGTCGAGCACTATCAATATCAGCACGAATAGCTTGGGCAACCCCAACACCATCACCCTTTTTTAGCGCATTTAGAGCAGCCAAATGATGTTTGTGTCTTTTTTGACCGGGCTTATACTCCGGTAGCGCAAGATTTAAGGTAGGCCCACAGCGCAGCCAAGCGCCTTCGATTGCCTGCAAAAGGATAGATTGCTTGGCTAACTTATAAATCCCAAAATGAAACTTGTAGTGAGCATCCAAATAAGAGGCTAGATTTCCGGTTTCAGCCAAATCTCTCATTTGAGTCAATAGTTTTGAAATTTCAGCGATTTCAGCTTTGCTTGCATTTTTTGCAGCTGCTTCAGCTGCCAAGGGCTCTAAGCTACTGCGTATCGACATCAGTTGATCAAACTCATTAGCATTCAAGAGGGGTACTGATGCACCCCCACCTTGGCCAACCCCACCTCTTTCAAGTACATTTTCAGCAGCCAAGCGATTCACGGCATCACGAACAGGCGTAAGACTAATACCGAGATCCTGAGCCACCTTTCTCAAAATGATGCGCTCTCCAGGAACAAACTTACCAGCTAACAATGCACTTCGTAAAGACAAATAAGCCTTATCCCAAAGAGTATCTTTGTTGATTAACTTAAGGCCACCCTTTGATTTACTTGGCATGAGGGATTTTTTCAAAGAAATAGAGGTAAGGGTTAATATAAATCAAAATCTCAACGTTATTTAAAGTAATCCACTAAAAACATCCAAAAGGGTTAGCATAAACCCAGAACTAAAACAGGGAAGATACCAATACAAAATACTGCTACAACATCTAATATCAAATAGCTAAAAAAATAAATGGGAGACAACATGAATAAAAAAACAATCTTCAGAAATCTGGCGCTTGCAACAACAAGTTTAGTAGCGACAACCAGCGCTTATTGCGCAACTTATGTTTACATTTCCAATATTGAGGATGCTGACATCACAGCATATGAACTCACGACTGGGGCAAGTCCCCACTTGACTTCAGTCGGTCGTTTCCCCGCTGGAAAATTTGTGATGCCAATGGCGGTGACACCAGATAATAAAAATTTGTATGCCTCTGTGCGCTCCAAGCCCTTTTCTTTATACATGTATCAAATTGATCAAGCCAATGGACAGCTGAAATGGACTGGTGCAATCCCATTGCCCGACAGCATGGTTAGCGTCTCGACTGATAAAACCGGCAAATGGTTATTGGCTACCTCTTTTGGAGGCCACAACAATAGCGTTAACCAAATTCAAGCAAATGGTTACGTCAACCCCGTTCCAGCTGAGGCCTTCCCAAGTGGTGGAAAGAATCCGCATGCGATCGTATTTGATCAGTCCAATAAGTTTGTTTATGTTCCACAACTAGGTACCGATGAGATCAAAATTCATACCTTTAATGCCTCTCAAGCAAAGCCCTTATCAGAGACAGCCAGCTCAGTAGCACTTCAAAAACAACAGGGGCCAAGACATATCGTCATTTCGGCGGATAATAAATTCGCTTATGTCATTACTGAGATGACTGGTGAAGTAATTGTTTTCTCTAGAGATATCAAGACAGGAGCCTTAACTCAAATTCAGGCTGTATCCAGCCTGCCAAGTGATAGCAAGTTAGTGCCAGGTAGACCAAGACCTCCTACCGGATCCCCAGAAGCCACTGCTTTTGATGACTCTAATATGATCTTCTGTGCCGAAATTAAACTGACGCCTAACGGCAAATTTCTTTACACATCAGAAAGAACAAAAAGCACTTTAAGCGGCTTTGAAGTGGACACCCAAACTGGCAAAGTAAAGTATCTATTTACCACCCAGACAGAGGAAATGCCTAGAGGATTTAATGTTGATCCGAGCGGGCAATTTTTGGTTGCTACAGGCCAGAAATCTGACAAGGTTTCCCTTTACTCTATTAACCAATCTTCAGGCGAGCTCGCTCTAATCGAGAGAGTTCCTGGAGGTAAAGGGGCGAACTGGGTCACTTTTGTAAAAACGAAATAAGCTTCAGAATTCTTTTCTTGAAAGACTAAATACCGCCTGCGGGCGGTATTTTCATAAGACTAAAGGTGACATCATGAAAGTGATAAACAATAGAAAACGTCAATTTTTACAATATGGGGCTAGCCTGATAGGCGCCTCGGCTGTGAGTAGTATTAGCCAACCCGCGTACTCTCAAGGGGCAAAATGGGTAGGCTCGCAGTACCATAATCAACCTGCAATCAGCCACCAACATTCTTTTTTGGTGGATATGTGGTCTGCTGTCGCTCGTGAAACTAATGGGCAATTACAAATTACGGTTTATGCCCAGAACAATCAGATTCCAGGATCAGACCCTCAGGCCTTAGATATGCTGCAGCGTGGAGATCTTGAGTTCTTTACCCTCATGGGCGGAATCTTGGGAAAAGTAGTGCCCATTGCAGAGATCCAAGGCATCCCCTTCGCTTTCCAAAATAACGCTCAGGTCTATGCTGCTAATGACGGCTCCCTAGGTGAATACATCGCAAAAGAATGTACAGCCAAAGGAATCTATCGATTTCAATACGGGCTACTAGAGAATGGATTTAGGCAAATTGGAATGATTGATAAGGCGATCTATACTCCAGCCGATTTATCTGGAATGCGCATTAGAGTTCCCGATGGCGAAATGTTTCGCGATCTATTTAGCTCTCTTGGGGCAACACCTGTCACCGTAAATATTCGAGAACTCTATGAATCAATGAAGGCTCGTAAGGTTGATGGACAGGAAAATCCTCTCGTCATCACTGAAGTCAATAAGCTGTATGAGGTCAGCAACAATCAATCTATTACAAATCACATGTGGTCTGGATTTAATCTCTTGGCTAATCAGAAATTCTGGAAATCGCTGCCAGGTGACGTTCAAGAAGTAGTTCTCAGGAATGTCAAAAAATATGTAGCCCTACAAAGAACCTATACCAATAATTTAAACAAGCAACTTGAGGTCACCCTTACAGAGCGCGGTCAAAAATTCAATCAAGCCAATATCCAAAGCTTTAAAGATAAGCTAGGCGATGGCTTCTATGGAAGATGGCGCGAGCATTTTGGAAAAACGGGTTGGAACCTATTAGAACAATCTGTTGGAAAGTTATGAATAGACTCCAAACTCTAATTTATTAGCAGCTCAATCAGATCAGTTAGCACTAAAGTAGCCGTTAATAAGGATTGGCAATACTTTTGAACATGAATGTCGGAGAGTTAATTGCCTTTAGATACTTTAGATTCTTTTAGTAATGTGTTAATTGCAACGTTACGACGTTGTTGTAATAACTCTTGGCCAATATTATTTTTCAGTTGATCAAAATCAGGCAATACAAAAGGTCTTACATCGTTTAGCTTAATAATATTCCATGCATTATTTGCCTTTACTGGATTTGGGATCACTTTACCTTTAGCCAACATCAGAATCATGTCATTAATGGGAGGGGTTAACTGATAAGGAAACACCCATCCAACTACACCACCCTGAGCGCCAGAAGCCTTATCAAGCGATCTTTCTTTAGCTAAAGTCTCAAACTTTGCGCCATTATTTATCTGCTTAATGAGGTCTTCCGCCTCGGCTTCCGAAGTGACTGTAATTTGCGCAACTTCATACTGCTTGGTATTTTTTGGCTCTTTACTCAACGCTAGACGACGTTCATATTCAGCCTTAATTTCAGACTCGGTTATCGGATTGGTTTTGAGGTATTGGCCAAACCAAATCTCAAACACCGTATTACTTCGGGCTAACCTGAGTTTTAAAGCATTACTATCTTTTTCTAGTAAGCCTGTTTTCTTGACATCTTGGCTAACGGCTTCGCGAATGATGATTTCATTTAATATACTTTGACGTAGCTCTGGAGAATCTTTAGCACCATCAACAACTGCGATACCCACAATCTCATTGACCTGGCTAGCATAAATTTTACTGCCATTAACAGATGCCAATACCGCTCCTGAACCCGACTGAGCAAAAACGACACTACCGATAGAGATAAGAATAAGGCCTGTTACGGATAGGAAGAGTTTCATCAATAGCCTTTGTTTACAAGCCCACCGTATAAGTCGCCATCACACTAGTGGTTGACACTGCTTTGAACGGTGTTTGAGCATATCCAGCAGTCAGGCCCAGGCGTTGGTTCTTCTCTAGATCGTAATAAGCGCCGACTGTAGCTGTTGGTCTGGTGTTTACTGCTGTGGGATTAAAGTTAATGGGGGTAAGACCTGCAATGTTAGAGCTGCTTGCAGAGTAAGAACCATTGGCAGTATTAGTATCACTCTCAATGCCAGCACTAGCAAACACCGTAGTCTTGGGGTTAAGTTGATGAGTTGCACTGGCTCCGGCTAACAGGGTCGTGGCATTAGTATTGAGTGCTTGGTATGTCAGAGGTGATGTCACAGTGCTTGAGGCCCCTTCTGTATAGCCAGCCATATTGCTTTGGCTATAGCGCAGACCTGCATAGGGAGTCACAATGGTTTTAGGGGTCACTGCAAAGCCGTACTTGGTAACGAACTGCGCGCCTTGGGTTGTCAGGTTACTACTGCCACTTCCCGGTTCAGAAGTGACCACTACACCACGCGTCACAGTGGCTGTTTTTTGTCCGTAAGACGCTGATGCTTTAACTTCTAGGCCAGTACCATCATCACGCTCATTCCAGGCAGCAAACATACCCAGTAGTGGTGTGTTGTTACCTAACTTGACCGTACCCGGAGCTTGGGTCGAGAGGTTTTGATCAGCATAGGCACCGACACGGACCTTGGGCATTACCTTATAAGCAGCAATTAAGAGTGCACTGGTGTTGTTAATGCCTTCGGCTTGTACTGCAGTATTGCGACCACCAGTGGAGATACACACACCATTAGGACCAAACAAATTGCAGTCATAGCCTAGACTGCTGTTCAAAATACTATTTTGCAGAGCAAAGGTGCCTTGCAATACCTGGGCGGTATTAACTAAGGACTGCTGGGTATAGTCTAGCGGTGGGCCGCCCGCAGCAATGGTCAAATATGCATCATTCGCATCGTAGCTAAGGGAATAACGATAGCTTGAAGATAGATTGGCGGTGTTTAAGGCGCTAAAGGAGCCAGATAGGGCTCCCGTAGAAGTAATTAAGGTATAGCGCCCTAGTACGTAAGAGCTATTGTTGGTATTTAAGAGAGATAAGGTGCCGGCTAGACTGGCAGTGCCAGGGATAGTGAGCTTTTGATACCAGTTCATTGCCAAGCTACCAGAACTAGACTGGGTATAGTTTTTGCCAAGACTGACAGTATTCGCTGTTACGCCAGCAATATTAAAGGTACCGTTGTTAATGACTCCAGTACCAATCGTAGCGTCCGTTCCTGAAGTGGTAATCGAGCCAATGCCACTGAGAACTAAAGTGTTACCGGCATCAACTGTGGTGTTACCAGTGTAGGTATTGATATTGGTGAGTGCTACCGTACCACCACCACCGGTACCGCCAATCACAACATCACCTGCGCCAGCGCCATCAGTAATGGGACTACTAATGGTCAGCGTAGTCCCCGGCGCTGCAGTAAAAGTCGGATCACCTTGTACGGTAATCGCATTGCTAATGGTCATTGTACTTAAGGCTTTAAAGTTTGCCGATACGGTTGAGGTACCAACCAACTCAAGTGCGCCTGTACCAATGGCATCTTTATTAGTAATGGCCAGAGTGGCGCCAGCTTCCACTTTAGTGCCACCGGTATAAGTATTGACACCAGACAGGGTGACTACACCATTAGTTGCCCCACTACCTACACCACTATTGGTGATGGTGAGCTTACTAGCCGTACCACCACCAGCATCATCTGCAAAGACGCCTGAGAAGGTCGAGGTTTTATTACCACCCTGATCAATCGCGCCAGAAGAATTTTTCTTAATCGTAAAGTTGCTCGTAGCACTTGCGCCATCAGAGTCAACGACTAACTTACCGCCATCAAAAGTGGTAGTAAAGCTAGTGCCTAAATTGGATAAATTACTAGTAGGGGAAGTAATATTGCCCGGACCTGATGCAACAACCAAATCCCACAAAGTAGAGCTTCCAGAGTGCAGGCCCAGCGTCCAGCTGTAACTACTATAAGTGCCCGAAAGATTGGTGATCTTTCCAGACAGACCGCTGCCATTAAATACGCTCAGATATGTACCAGCAGCAACGGTTGAGCTAGCATTAATATCAAAACCCATGGATCCTGTACCGCTTGTAACAACCAGTGAGCCAAAGCTAGTCGGGCTATTAATAATGATGTTGTAGTTGGTAGGAAGTGCGCCTCTATACGATAAGGTTGACTGCGCATTATTTAAAGTTGTGATCGTGCCTGAGGTATTAACAACAGAGCCAATGCTGCCGGTGTTGTTAATTGCTGAGATCGTTCCAGTATTCGTCAAAGCACCGGAAATAGTGTCATTAGACAGCCCATAAGTGCCTGAGATGGTACCACTATTAGTCAACGAAGTAATGGTGCTATTGACTATTGCGTAGGTAGAGCCTGCAATCGTGCCACTATTAGTCAGTGTACCAATGGTTGCAGTATCAATGCCTGAGGCATTGGGATTGCCTGTATAACTACCTATAATGCCGCCCACATTATTCGTGAGGCTAGTAATCGTTGTCTTGGTAATACCAGTACCGGTAGCGCCACCCGAAATTGTGCCAGTATTATTTAAGGTAGCGATGGTGCCACCAGTGGTAGAGGAATCGCCAATGCCATTACTGCTACCCAAAATCGTAGCACCTGAGTTGTTATTTAATGTCGTTAGTGTTCGACCACTATCAACAAAAATACCTTCGCCCTTACTATTAGTACTAGCGCCAGAAATTGTGCCGCCAGAATTATTGGTCAGGGTAGTGATAGCGCCAGTGAGATAAACGCCCACGCCTGCATTGTTCGTACTAGTACCAGAAATCGTACCGCTATTGGTGATCGTGCCAATAGCGTAGCCACCAACAACGCGGATACCAACAGTGGAATTGCTCCGGTTTGTGGCATCAGTATCAGTACCACTAATAGTTCCCGTATTCGTAATGGATAAAATCGATCCAGTGTTATAAATACCGCTCACGATATTACTAGTACTATGAGAGCCGCTAATCGTTCCAGAATTGGTATAAGTTACGTTGAAGGAACTTGCCAGATTGTTATAGACACCAAGGCTATAGCCACCGCCTGAGCCCGTAATGGTTCCAGCATTGACAATAGATGTTGGAGAATCAAGGCCTTTTCTATTAGAGGAGAAGACGTTGATACAGGACTGACCGCTGGCGATATTCACGGCGCCAGAGCAGCCAATAATTAGATCCAATACACTAGAGCTTCCAGGCTGCAACTGTAAATTCCATCCAATGGGACCGCCAGTGCCACTGAAGGTTCCACTGCTATTAGTAAATTTACCGCTAGAGGTACCACTAAACACACTTGTGTAGCGACCAAAAGCAACTGTTGAGCTTGAGTCAATACCAAATGTCACGGCTGAATTATTAGTTGTATCGCTTGAAAGACTCAGTTGACCATATTTTGTTGCACTAGTAACAATGATGTTGTAATTGGTGGGCAGTGCGCCACTATAACTAATTGCGGTTTTAGATGCAGAAGTGCTATCACCACCTTGGGCATTGTTCATGGTGGTGATGGTGCCAGTATTGCTAATACTTGAAATGACTCCAGTATTAGTTAACGCAGTAATCGTGCCAGCATTATTAATACCTTTAGGAGCCAAGCCGCCAGTGCCGCTAATAGTTCCCGTATTAGAAATGGAGCTGACGGTATTGCCTGAGGCGTTATAAATACCCATACCAGTCTGGGCTCCAGCGCCTGTGGCAGTAATGGTGCCTGCGTTACTTACGGAAGTGGGACTAAGAACACCATACTTAATTGTCGCGCCAGAAGTACCTGTATCCGTACAGTTCTGTCCACTAGCTACTACTACTGCGCCGGTGCAAGTCGCCCCAGGCGGCGTAACAAAAACCAAATCCCATAATGTAGAACTACCGGAATGCAATCCTAGGGTCCAGTTATAACCACTATAGGACCCCGAAAGATTGGTAATTTTTCCTGAAGCGATACCACTAAATACACTCAGGTAGGTGCCAGTGGCACTAACTGTTGAGCCTGAATCAATGCTGAAGGCTGTTGAGCTTGTGCCAGGATTAGTCACCACCAGACTACCAAAGGACGTACTAGAGTTAATAATGATGCTGTAGTTAGCTGGTAGCGTTCCGGTATACGCCAAGGATGACTGCGCATTTTTTAAGGTAGTGATGGTACTAGCATTGTTAATGCCTGAAATCGTACCGGTATTACTTAATGTAGTAATCGTGCCGGCATTGTAAATACCCTCACCAGCATAACCGCCATTAGCACCAACACCACCAGCAGCTCCACCAGCACCCCCGGTAATGCTGCCCGTATTAGTGAACGTTGTAACTACTGTGCCAGTATTTATTAAGACACCAGCACCACCAGCACCACCGTCGCCATAAGTACCACTAGCGCCGCCACGATTACCGCCAGCGCCACCAGCGCCCCCGGTAATGGTGCTTGAGTTGGTAAATGTTGTCACGGAGCCATTCATTGATACACCAGTGCCACCAGTGCCACCAGCGCCACCATTACCACTGGTCCCATCGCTACCAGCCGACGCACAGCCATTCCAATCACAATTTCCAGAACCACTACTGCCGCCCCAGCCACGATCACCACCCCAGCCACCAGCGCCACCAGCGCCGCCTGTGATCGAACCGCTATTGGTTAAGGAGTTACTTCCGCTAGTAGTGGACATATATACGCCAGCACCACCAGCACCACCAACACCGCCATTACCGCCATTAGCGCCATTGCCGCCATTACCGCCATAACCATCCCTTATAGAGCCGCTAGTACCACCGTCACCTCCATTAGCACCAGAACCACCAACACCGCCATTACCGCCAGCACCACCAGCACCGCCTGTGATCGTACCGCTATTGGTTAAGGTGTTAATTCCGCTAGTAGTGGACATATATACGCCAGCACCACCAGCACCACCAACACCACCAGCACCACCAGCACCACCATCGCCACCAGCACCGCCATAACCATTTATATAAGTATTATCCTGGCCACCGCCCCTACCACCCTGGCCGCCATTACCGCCATTACCTCTATCACTGTTATCAGAATCACCACCACCATCACCACCAGTACCACCTCTAATCGTACCGCCGCTATTATTGGTTAAGGTATTACTTCCGCCAGTAGTGGACATATATACGCCAAGACCACCAGCACCACCAGCACCACCAGCACCACCATAACCGCCAGCACCACCATAACCGCCAGAGGTAGCCCCCCCGCCCCAATTCGAATCCTCACCGTCGCTACCATTACTGCCGGAATAACCATAACCACCCCTACTACCAGCAGAACTAGGGCCAGGGAGAATAGAACCACTATTAATTATGATGCTCGTGCCTAAAGCGGTATTTACATAAAAGACTCCTGTACCGCCAGCACCACCATTGTTACCATTTGAACCGTTATCGCCAGAATTAGAGCCATCGCTGCCATTGGCATTTGAATTGCCATAACCGCCAGTAACAATGACACCACTTGTGATGGTGATCGTCTGTGCTCTTCCCAATTGTCCGTAAATACCAGAGCGTCCATCTGTACCACCACCATCTACGCTTCTGGAATCAATATTACTAAGAATTGAAGTTGAACTCGGATCGGAAAGTTGCAAAGTTAAATCATTATCTGCAAAAACAGTAATAGCAAAAGTAGAGCACGCGAGTACGATAGCAAGGTTGATTACTTTGAGTTTGTATCGCAGGCGGGCATACAAAAATCTGCTTGCATCAAAAATCACGCTAGCAATCATCTTTTCGCGCTGCATATCATCAATGAAGACTGAAGCTTCCCCTCTAGCACACATGTTTTCTAACAAAGCGTCAACCATGCCAGCAACGGCAACTAAGCAGCCTTTGGCTTTGCTAAAAATGAGGCGGTAGATTCGGTTCATTTGAAAGTGGCAAGAACCGGTGCTTTAGTGCCGGAAAGATCAAAAAAATGATTTTCCAAACACTTCAATTGATTGACAAGCAAATAAAGATATTAAAAAAAGCTTTTAAATTAGAGGCTTTTTTCAATAGCAATTAACCTCTAATGCCTTAGAGTCCTGCATATTCACTAAAAAATATCTGCTTTTGATTGAAAATTCTCTAGCAAGCTACTTCAACACACCCCTGGTATGAACATCCGCCAAAAGCTAATGGCTGGGGCCCATCAAAACCTGGCTGCTCCTGTATTCCTCTCCAATTGAATACTATTTTCTATGCATTTAATAATCATGAAAACGAGCTAGTCAGTGAGTTTGTTTTTAAAGTCTCACTTCTTGAGTGCCAAAATCAGGCATTTAGATAGTTGTTCATAGTGGTTATCTGCTTTGGCCGTTAAGTGAACGAGCTTTCTGCGGCCATCCTCTTTATCTTCAAGTAGACGTATATAACCTTTTCTAACTAAATTCTTTAGGCGACCATGTAAGGTGGCTTGCGATCCAAATTGTTTTACTAGAATTACCTGACCCACTAACAAACCTTCGCCTCTGGCAGTAGCAAGAAAGATGTAATTTAATAATTGCTCTTCAAGCCAATCTAATCTGGTACTTGGACTATTGGTAGGCAAGGAGGCAACCGCATTTAAAAAACAGGCAATGGGTGTGAAGTGAATTAATTTCATTAGGAGTGTGCTTATGCTTTCTATCCCATAACAGATCATCACCAAAAGAATGAAAATCACTTTGAACGGGGATTACGTCAATAAGCACTCTTAGTATCAGAAAGCTTCTAGTTATTAGCAAGAATATAAAGATGCTTCAACAAGCTTTTAAATTAAAAGCTTGTTTCACTATCAATTAAGGGTTATTGGCCTTAGAGTAAGGTATGTTCAGTGACAAACATCCGCTTCTGATTGAGTCCATCTTCAGATTGAGAAAATGGGTCCAAGAAAATCTTCCCATTGAAAATTCTCTGATTGCCTATGATCTGATTTTGCTACTCTCGATTCATAACTATGCCAATGGTCATATTACGATCAAGCAACTCTTTGCATCCCTGCCCCACTCGTCTACAGCAGTAAGGTCTCATTACCAACGCTTCATTGATGATGGTTGGATCGAGCATTACCCCGATCTACTAGATAAACGGATCAAATACGTTAAACCGACTAAAAAATTTATCACGGTCATTAACGCTTATACTGATAGTATCGAAGAAATTTTTATAACTAAAGACCAAAAAAGTGTATGAGGTAGTTTTGTATTTTTATGATTCATTTCATCAAAATACATAATGAGCGACACAAATTTAGCCCCCCCCCTGGGAGAACGCAATGACGCAAAGTCTTGAACAGGTTTATAAGAAATTAGAGGTAATGCAAGCAGATTTAGATGATCTGCGTAATACCTACAAAGGGGTGAGCAAAAGCTATGTAGAGGCACTCTCATCACTAAAAGAACTCACCTTGCAATCTTCAGAAGCATCAAAGCGAGCTGCAAAGGCAGCTGATCAATCTAGAGTCGCCGCTTTAAATGCCATGAATGCTGCAGAACTCGCCTCCAAAGATATAGCATTTCTGGCTGTAGTTGAGTCCGCTGTCAAAGCAGCAGTCTCTGCCGCAGTAGCGGCTATTGAATCAGCTGGAGCAGCAGCAGCCGCAGCTGCAGCAGCAGCAGCAGCAGCCTCTGAACATGCTGAAGAAGCACTACTCAAAGCCTCGAGTGAAGCAGCTATTGCTTCTCGGTTAGCAGCAGATTCAGCAGCGGAAGCAGTCAAGCTATCAAATCAAGCACGAGAAATTAGCGATTTGATGAAAAAAGGTTTTTAAGTATCGCCTTAACAGCGGATAGCTAGTAACGAGGGTTTTGATCTCTGTAAACCTTCATCAGTTTTAAATCACAATGCAAGTAGTCATTACTCCAATGACAAACCTATATCCTGATTAGATCTGTCATTGGCATGTGGATCCTTACTACACCATAAGTTTATTGATTTGGTTAATACTATTTATTCATGCTTTAGCTGATGACTGCTCCTTCATAGCGGTCTTGACCGACTCCGGCGTAAATGGAATTGTCCTCAGTCTCACACCTACTGCATCAAATACTGCATTAGCAATGGCTGCAGGAACGGTTGTTGGGGTTTGCTCTCCCGCGCCCCATGAAGGTGTACCAGGTTGGTCAATCAATACGGTATGGACTTTAGGAACTTCATTGAAGCGAATAATTGGATAAGAGGCCCAGTCAACACTCTCAATATCGCTGCCCTTCCACTTTACTTCCTCCATTAATACACGACTGACCGTTTGTATTGCACCACCCTGAATTTGATTTTGCACACCATCAGGATTAATGATTTGACCGCAATCATGTGCAACATACAAATTCTTCACCAAAATCTTGCCAGTCTCTCGATTAACCTCTACATCAGCAACTGTAGCAACATAGGTAATAGCGTTGTTATATCTCACATAAGCAATGCCACGACCCTTAGCGATATTGCTGCCTTGATTAGACTTATATGCTGGATCCCGACTTTGCCAGCCCGAAGACTTCATCGCCGCACGAATCACTGCAATGGCTCTAGGATCCGTTAAATTCTTGATGCGATACTCCGCAGGATCAGCATTACTAGAGATAGCAAGCTCATCAATAAAAGATTCATTACCAAAGCTATTCTCAATTCTTCCGGGGCTTCTGAGATGGGAGGATCTTAAGAAAGTTTGCGCAATATGTTTGGTATTAACTGAAATATTAGGCACTGCATAGGGTGCCCCAGTATTTTGAAAGAGGAAGCCTACCCAATTTCCTGGACGAGGAACTCCCGTATCGGTAGCAGCAAGCAATGGAAAATCTAAAGGCTTCATAAATGCAATGTGATTCAGAGCGATATAAAAATCACTCTTCCAGCCAATAATATTTCCTTTGCTATCCAAACTGGCTTCAAAGTCCATTGTTCTTGGTGGGCTCTTTGGTGCGAGCGCAGTTTCATCATGACGCATCCACTGCATGCGCACTGGCTTACCTAGCGCAATAGCAGCTAAGGCAGCATCGGCAGTAGCATCTTCATGCCCATTACGACCGTAACAACCAGAACCATCTAGATAGATCAGGCGAATTGAATCTTTTGGTAAACCAGTAATGACTGCTAACTCATGCTGCATTGAATGGGTTGCCTGAGAGGCGCTCCACACCGTCAGTTTTCCATTCTGATAATCAGCTACCGCACAAGATGGGCCAATTGAGGCGTGTGTCTGCACAGGAAAATTGTAGGTAGCTTTGATATTTTTAGCGCCTGAACCAATCACGCTATTAACATCTCCCACCTTCTGGGTCACCTCTTCCTTTGCAAGCGGCATTTGTCGCCACTCTTGAAAGATAGTTTCTTTCTTTGGTAAATCGGGTCCCTTTTTCCAAGATACCTTGAGATCGCGAGCCGCCTTGACAGCGCCCCACTCTGTGGTCGATATCACAGCGAGGTAATCGCCTTTGCGGACTGTTTGGACATAGCCTTTAATGTTCTTCAAGTATGCGTCGTCATAGCTTTCTAACTTAGCGCCAATCGAGTCTGGGCGAATAACACGAGCATGCAGCATGCCAGGCAACCTGAAATCATGCATATATACATATTCGCCGGTAACCTTGCTGGGAATATCAACGCGTGGAATAGATTTACCCACAACCCGATATTCGGTATATTTTTTCAAGGGAACTTTAGTGTCTACCTTGATCTTGAATCCTTCACCAATCAGACTACCGTAAGTCGCCTTTTGACCTGGATTGCTGATGGGGAAAATAACGCCATCTCTCACCATTAATTCTGAAGCGGGTATTTGCCATTTAGCAGCAGCTCTCTCTAACAGAGCTTGTCTCGCATTAGCAGCAGCTTGACGCAATTCAGTGCCACCCTGAGAAATAGAAATCGCACCGCCCGTAATCCATTGATCTGGGGTGGTGGCTGTATCACCCATCACCATTTCAATACTGCCAAATGGAACATAGAGCTCATCCGCAGCCATTTGTGCTAGAGCAGTCTTCACACCAGTTCCTAAATCTACTTTGCCAGAAAAAATGGTGACCTTACCGTTCTGATCAATACTTAACCAAGAGTCAACGGCCTCTCTACTGACTTCTTTAGGATCTCTTAAACCATACTGATTCGTCGGAGCAGCTTCTACACTCAAGGAGAAGCTGACCATCAATACACCAGCGGTGCTGGTCTTTAAAAATTCACGGCGTGTAAATGTATTCATATAAATACCTGATCTCAAGGAATTGAGGAAATTAAGCTGCTAAATAGCGCTTCACGGCTGCAACAATGCGCTGATGGGTACCACATCGACATAAATTACCAGACATCGCTTCGGTAATCTGCGCATCACTGGGGCTTTTATTTTTGGCCAAAAAGGCTGAGGCCGTCATAATCATGCCATTCAGACAGTAGCCGCACTGTGCTGCCTGCTCATCAATAAAAGCCTGCTGAAGTTTGCTGGGTTTTTGAGTACTACCTAAGCCCTCAAGCGTGGTAATTTTTTTGCCGCTCACACTCTTGGCGGGAGTAACGCAGGACCTTACCGCCTGCCCATCTACCTGCACCGTACAAGCTCCGCACTGACCTAAGCCGCAACCAAATTTGGGGCCCTTCATGCCAAGGTCGTCACGTAATGCATATAACAATGGAATGTCATCATCTACATTAATAGATTTACTCTTTCCATTCACTAGTAAAGTAATTTGTGTCATGTGCTTCATTTCCCATGATGAAATTTTAAAAAACAGAATGCCTCACGTCTTCCTAGGTCGCTTAGAATCAAGTCTAGGTTTTTTCTAATTAACATCAATTTATACAATAAAGATGATGGGGCATAACTAGTAAATACCCGCACCTATTGACAATGCCTAAATCAATGCTTTGAGGCCTGAAATATAGCTTTCGTATTAAACGATCTTGATTTAACTCGCTAGCGCTAAGACCAAAAGCAGTCTTATAAGCGCCAATTAAAGTAGCGCTGGTGTTTTACTGATGCTTTTCGTAGGTGGCTAACTTTTCTTTGAGCTTGCGCTCTTCTTGGAATCGCTCTGTTTCATCGCGAATAATGGCTGCAATCGCCATAGGCTGATCCTGATCATCAAAAATCATCGTGACCGAAAAGGCAATTGAAATAGATCTGCCATCTTTATGCACTGCTGGAACCCGCAGCAAAGTATTGCCATACTTCGTTTTGCCCGTTTCCATGGTATGAAAATAGCCTTTAGAATGGCGCTCCCTAAAACGCTCAGGCGTAATGATACTGAGTGTTTTTCCTAAAGCCTCTGTTTGGCTATAGCCAAAAATACGCTGGGCTGATGCATTCCAGAACAAGATATTCTCATTTCGATCGGAAATAATCACAGCCTCGCCAATATGGCTCACCAGTGCTTTGAAATCAATCCCATCTGACATGCGTAATCTCTATTGTTAAGTCATTTCTTACTAAGAATACTCCAATAAAAAAGCCACCCAAGTGAACTGACCCCCAGTAGTTGGACAGTTTAGTTAGGTTAGCACAAGGGATTGAGTTCGGTATTGCACCGGGCTCAATCCCTTTAGTTTTTGCTTGATTCGATCATGGTTGTAGTAGTGGATATATTC
>NZ_JACVOW010000016.1:0-255 GCF_018882265.1 Polynucleobacter sp. AP-Feld-500C-C5
TTAGAGGCGTTAACTAAGGCTGCAGAAGATCACTCCGGTAATTTATTGGAGTTATCTGTTAATGCAATTCGTTTGCGTGCGACCGTTGGTGAAGTGTCTGATGCGTTAGAGAAAGTTTACGGGCGCCCTCGCGCCGATACTCAAAAGGTGACCGGAGTGTATGCAGCTGCTTATGACTCAGCCGAGGGTTGGGCAAAATTACAAACTGAAATCGCTGACTTTGCCAAAGAGTTTGGTCGTCGCCCTCGCGTGATG
>NZ_JACVOW010000017.1:0-246 GCF_018882265.1 Polynucleobacter sp. AP-Feld-500C-C5
GGCTCAATCCCTTTAGTTTTTGCTTGATTCGATCATGGTTGTAGTAGTGGATATATTCCTTAAGCTCTGTTTTAAATGACCCGACATCGTCAAACTTCTTTTGATAGAAGAACTCGGTTTTCATAATGCCGAACCAGTTTTCCATGACTGCGTTATCCAAGCAATTACCTTTTCTAGACATGCTTTGAGTAATACCCTGCTGGTGCAGGGCCTGTTGATAAAGCCCCATCTGGTATTGCCAGCCCT
>NZ_JACVOW010000018.1:0-228 GCF_018882265.1 Polynucleobacter sp. AP-Feld-500C-C5
TTTGCTTGATTCGATCATGGTTGTAGTAATGGATATATTCCTTTAACTCGGTTTTAAATGATTGAACACTTTCAAACTTCTTTTGGTAAAAGAACTCCGTCTTCATAATGCCGAACCAGTTTTCCATGACTGCGTTATCCAAGCAATTACCTTTTCTAGACATGCTTTGAGTAATACCCTGCTGGTGCAGGGCCTGTTGATAAAGCCCCATCTGGTATTGCCAGCCCT